>JACMPO010000041.1 GCA_014377455.1 Flavobacterium sp. | reverse complement strand
TATGTACAGTTTTTTCATAGTAACTAGTTTGAAATTCAAATATATAGAATAATATGTTAAAAAATAGAAGCCCAAAAAACAAACATTTGTTCGATAACAATTTTTAAAGGTGTAACAAGCGTTTTTGTGCAAACCTACTATTCATTCCCAAAAAAAAGAGCCAACATCTGTTGGCTCTTTTTGTAAAAAATATTCTATTTTTTTCTTACCCTTTTAAAGCTTCTGCGCCACCTACAATTTCTAATATTTCATTAGTAATAGATGCTTGTCGCGCTTTATTGTAGGTTAATTTCAACTGATTTCTTAATTCGGTTGCGTTATCTGTTGCTTTGTGCATAGCAGTCATTCGCGCACCATGTTCTGAAGCAAAAGAATCTCTAATTGATTTATACAATTGTGTTTTCAACATTTTAGGAATAAGTGTTTCCACTATTTCTTCCATGGATGGTTCAAAAATATAATCACCAGTCATGACTGGTTCATCTGACTTTATTGATGCTAATGGTAAAAATTGCTCTGTTTGAACTATTTGAGTCGCTGCATTTTTAAATTGATTATATACAACTTCTATTTTGTCATAATCTCCAGCAATAAATTTATTAGTTAATGTCTGGGCAATTTCGGCAACAGTGTCAAAAGTTAAATTGTCATAAACCGCACTTTGATTTTCAATGACAGTACTCGTTTTTGCCAAAATATCATTTCCTTTTTTCCCAATAGCAAAAACATCTACTTGCTTTCCAGTGTACGAATCTACTAAAACTTTTACCTGCTTGATCACGTTAGTATTAAATGCACCACACAATCCTCTGTTAGAAGTAATTGCAACTACCAAAACTTTATTAATTTCTCTTTGTTTTGTATAATCGCCACCTACTTCACCGTCAAGGGTTGAACTTAAATTTTGTAATAACTCCGTCAGCTTTTCTGAATACGGACGCATTGCAGTGATTGCATCTTGCGCCTTTTTAAGCTTTGCCGCAGAAACCATTTTCATAGCCGATGTAATTTGCATCGTTGATGAAACTGAAGTAATTCTATTTCGGATTTCTTTTAAGTTTGCCATTTTCTGTACTAAGATTTTAGTATTAAGTATTAAGATAAAAACTTGTGAATTGCTAAGTTTTAAATCTTAATACTTGATACTTAATACTATTTGATTAATATTTTGCTGAAAGTTCTTTCGCTACTTTCTCTAAAACATCGGTAATTTCATCTGTAAATTTACCAGCTTTTAAAGCATTTAAAGTATCTCTGTGTTTATTATTCAAAAATTCGATAAAATCTCTTTCAAATTCTTTTACTTTATTTACAGGAACGTTTTTCAACAAATTTTTAGATCCTGCATAAATAATAGCAACTTGATCTTCAACAGTAAACGGATCGTTTACTGCTTGTTTCAAAATTTCTACGTTACGTCTTCCTTTTTCAATAACATTTAAAGTTACTGCGTCAAGATCGGAACCAAATTTTGCAAATGCTTCTAATTCACGGAATTGTGCTTGGTCTAGTTTTAAAGTACCAGCAACTTTTTTCATTGATTTAATTTGTGCATTTCCACCCACTCGAGATACCGAAATACCTACGTTAATTGCTGGACGAACACCTGAGTTAAACAAATCTCCGTCAAGAAAAATTTGACCATCTGTAATCGAAATTACATTTGTTGGAATATATGCCGAAACGTCTCCTGCTTGTGTTTCAATAATAGGTAGTGCCGTTAACGAACCTCCACCTTTAACAATAGGTTTTAAGTTGTCTGGCAAATCGTTCATGTTTTTTGCAATATCATCGTCAGCAATTACTTTGCAAGCTCTTTCTAACAAACGAGAGTGCAAGTAAAAAACGTCTCCAGGGTAAGCTTCACGTCCTGGAGGTCTTCTTAATAAAAGAGATACTTCACGATATGCCACAGCTTGTTTTGATAAATCGTCATATATAATTAAAGCTGGACGACCAGTATCACGGAAATATTCTCCAATTGCCGCTCCTGCAGATGGTGCATAAACTTGCATCGGTGCAGGATCAGAAGCGTTTGCTGCTACAATTGTAGTGTAAGCCATCGCTCCTTTATCTTCTAAAGTTTTTGCAATTAAGGCAACTGTTGACGCTTTTTGACCGATGGCAACATAAATACAATATACAGGTTGACCTGAATCGTAAAATTCTTTCTGATTTAAAATAGTGTCAATACAAACCGTAGTTTTACCTGTTTGACGATCGCCAATAACAAGCTCACGCTGACCACGACCTACTGGAATCATGGCATCGATAGATTTAATTCCTGTTTGTAACGGTTCAGTTACTGGCTGACGGAAAATTACTCCTGGTGCTTTTCGCTCCAAAGGCATTTCAAAAAGTTCACCAGCAATTGGCCCTTTACCATCGATTGGGCTTCCAAGTGTGTTTACAACACGACCTACGATTCCTTCACCAACTTTAAGAGATGCAATTCTTTGTGTACGTTTTACTGTTGATCCTTCACGAATTCCTGTTAATGGACCTAAAAGCACCACACCTACATTGTCCTCTTCAAGATTCAATACAATCGCTTCTAACCCGTTGTCGAATTGTACTAACTCTCCGTATTGAGCATTTGAAAGACCGTAAACTCGAGCGATACCATCACCAACTTGTAATACAGTACCTACTTCTTCTAACGATGCACCAGATTCAAAACCTGATAATTGTTGTTTTAATATTGCTGAAATTTCAGCTGGATTAATTTCTGCCATTTTGATATATCTTTAATGGTAATTTAATTACTAAATTCTCTTCTCAATTCATTCAACTTGTTTGCAACAGACGCATTGTATTGCATATCACCAATTGTTAAAATGAAGCCTCCAATAATATCTGGATTGATGCTGTTTTCAATGGTTATTTTCTTGTCAGAAAAAGTTGCGATTTTGGCTAAAACTTGCTTTTCTAATTCGGGAGTTAATGGCACCGCAGTTGTAACTTTAGCTACTTGAATTCCGTTTTTCTCATCAAAAATAGCGTTGTATTGCACCGCAATTTGATGTAAAATTTCAAAACGTTTATTTTCATTCAATAATTTAAATAACTTTAAAGTTACCGGTTGTACTCCTGAAAATATGGCTTCCACTGACGATTTTTTAATCTCGATTTTAATAATTGGATTGGACAAAAAATCTTTCAACTCTTGGCTTCCTGCTATAGAAGTCGCAATCTGTTTCATGTCAGCGTTTACAGCTTCGGCTTTTCCAGCTTCAGTAGCAAACTCTAAAATTGCTTTGGCATATCGTATCGCAGCTCTTGACATAATTCTAGTTTAATTTAGCTTCACCCAACATTTTCTCAACTAGTTTGGTTTGAGAATCTTTATCGGACAATTCATTTCGTAACACTTTTTCAGCAATTTCTAATGATAATGAAGACACTTGGTTCTTCAAATCGGCCATTGCAGCATTTTTTTCGGCTGTTATTGCGGCTTTGGCTTGTGCAATAATTTGTTCGCCTTGTGTTTGAGCATCAACTTTTGCATCAGAAATCATTTTTTTTCTAATTTCTCTAGCTTCTTTCAACATTACTTCGCGCTCTGCTCTAGCATCAGCCAATAATTTTTCATTATCAGATTTCAAATTTTGCATTTCTTTCTTAGCATTTTCTGCTGCCAACAACGCATTTTTGATTCCATCTTCACGCTCATTAACAGAGTCTAAAATGGGTTTCCAAGCAAATTTTCTTAAAAGAAAAATTAATCCAACAAATATTAATGTTTGCCAGAAAAATAAACCTAACGAAAAATCATTTATTAACTTTTCCATAATTTAATTTGTATTCTATATAATCTAAATTGTAATTAAAATTTAAAATAAAACCAATGTTGCAACCAACCGTTACAACATTTGGTTTTTTGTATTATTTAACAGCAAATAAAGCTGCAAATCCAATACCTTCAATAAGTGCAGCTGCTATAAGCATTGCTGTTTGGATTTTTCCAGAAGCTTCTGGCTGACGAGCAATAGCATCCATTGCTGAACCACCAATTCTACCAATTCCAATTCCAGCTCCGATTACTACTAATCCTGCTCCGATTAAATGAAGATTTCCTTCCATAATGTATATATATTTAATTAAACATTCTTTTTAATGCGCTTCCTCGTGGTGGTGCTCTTCGACAGCTGAACCAAAATATAAAGCGGATAACATCGTAAAAATATAAGCTTGCAACAAGGCAACTAAAATTTCAATTATTGAAATCGCAAACGATAACATAAACGATAAACTACTTCCCAACCAACTTTTAAAAATAAACATCAAGGCAACCAAACTCATCAAAACGATGTGTCCTGCAAAAATATTAGCATAAAGACGAATCATTAATGAAAATGGTTTGATAATAGTACCTAACAATTCGATTGGAATTAATATAATTTTCATTGGAACTGGTACGCCTGGCATCCAAAAAATGTGTCCCCAATAATTTTTATTAGCCGTAAAAGTTGTGATTAAATAAGTAACCAAAGCTAATCCTGCTGTGATTGCAATATTCCCAGTCACGTTAATCCCAAAAGGCATTAAACCAAAAATATTTAAAAACCACACGAAGAAAAAGATGGTTAGTAAGTGACTCATATATTTTTTATAATGCTTTTCACCAATGTTAGGAATAGCAATTTCATCACGAACGTACAATACAATTGGTTCAAAAAATCGACCTGCACCTTTTGCAATGCCACCATTTTTATTGAAAGATTGTGCTAAACTGGTAAACAAAGTAAACATTAAAATTGCAACTATAAGCATCGACAAAACACCTTTTGTAATCGATAAATCTAATACTTTTTCGTTTGTTGGACTTTCATCAACTTCGGTGATTTTGCCTGAAAAATCGGTTTTATAAATCTGTTCGTGGTGAAGTTTATAGTAATTACCGTCGACAAAAGTTAATGATTTTTCATTATTAAAATTAGATGATGAAAATACATGAAAGCCATTATCCCAAATAATTACAGGAAGCGAAAAACCATAATGTTCTTTCTCGTCGGCACTTGAAAAAAAGATAAAACTGTGACCATCAAGTACGTGGTGATTAATTACCTCATCAATTTTTTCTTGCTTTTCAGCTTGTTCCTTATCTTCAACCGACAATTGTTCTGTTTTTACAGGAAATGTATTAGTTTCATTAGCATTTACTAATAACGGCAAAAATGCTACTAAGGCAACTATTATAAGGTGGAGCGATTTTTTAGAAAACACCATAACTGTGATTTATCTTAAATTTTACTTCTGAAATTTGGTGCAAAAGTACACTATATAATTAATATAGTAAAGTTTACATTATCATTTTTTGATGAAATTATCGATTTTACACAATTTTATTGCTTATTGTTCAGTATTCTTATAGTAAATAGCGTTTCTATTATCAAAAATAGAATGAAAATGACAAAAAAATTAATTTTTTCACAGGAAATATATTTGCTGCTTGAATTTAAAATGGGTTTCAAAAAAACATAACAAATTCCCATTTTAAAGAGTGTTAATCCCATAAAAGCGTATCCAACATGGTCAATAGTTTTTTGTGCCATCTTTTGCAATAGTAGTATAATTGCCAAAGTTGCAAACATAAAACATAGATATAAGGAAACGATTGAGTATTGAAAATTATGTTCAACAATAAGCAAACCAAAACAATACAGTATCAGTTTGTTTATTGCAAAGGCACTAATTGCAATTAAAAAAATCGTGAAAAGAGATTTTAATTGTTGAAATTTCATCTAAAATTAATTACAAATCTTAATGCTATAATTGTACTACAGATTATAAAAATAAGGCTTTCAGCTCGGTTGCATCGTGCGGGCTCATTTTTCCTGCTAAAACTAAACTTAATTGTTTGCGACGCAATGCAGCATCAAATCGCGATTTCTCTTCATCAGTTTGAGGATTTATTTGAGGAACCTCAACCGGATTTCCTGTTTCGTCTACAGCTACAAAGGTATATATAGCCTCGTTAGCCTTGCTACGAATACCCGATTCTCTGTCTTCTAACCAAACATCAATAAAAATTTCCATCGATGTTTTAAAAGCTCGAGACACTTTAGCTTCCACTGTAACGACGCTTCCTAGCGGAATTGACCGGTTAAACGCCACATGATTTACACTTGCAGTTACGGTAATTCGGCGTGAGTGACGACGCGCAGCGATGCTTGCTGCACGATCCATTCGGGCTAAAAGTTCGCCGCCAAAAAGATTATTTAATGGGTTAGTTTCGCTTGGTAAAACTAAATCGGTAAGTATGGTTAATGATTCTGAGGGGAATTTTGGAGTCATCTTTTTTTTCTGCAAATGTACTCATTTACTTTGAAGCTGTTTTTTTAGATTAAAACAAAAAAATAGTTTAAAAGTATTAGAAATTAGAAAAAACATTTTAGATCATTTATTGTATGCCTAAATATCTCTGGGCTTTTTGGTAAAAACAAAAGAATAAATCTCACGAAAAACAATTTGAATAATGCTATTTATTTAAATACAAATCACAACATTTAAATCTAATTTAAAAAAATAATCATAACGTTGTAATTAAATTTAAAGTACTAAGTGATTCATTATTAATATTAATAACAAAATTAACTAGTTTGATTCATTTAAAAGACAAGAATAGCAACAATTACTTCACTTCCACCAGGTTTTCCAATATTTATTGTAATTGTCTGAGGAAATAAACATCCTCAAAAATATATAGAAATATGAAATTGTAAACAAGTAATTTAATTTTATAATTCAAATTTTCGTATTTTACAATGAATAAAGTATTAATATAACTCTTTATAAATTTTATAAATTCCATATTTAAATTGGGCTGAACGCCAACTAATAGATTGATGACGCCAAATTTGAGATTTTCAATTTCAAATTATATTTAACATCAGTAAAATAGCGCAACATCAACATCGTGAAATTTGTATTGCAATTTGAACAACAATATTTTACATTTGTTTTTCAAATCAACGCCAAATGGAATCCTTATCTGCCGAAGCAAACTACGTTTTACGCTTTATAAATCAAACCAATAGATCTGTTTTTTTAACAGGAAAAGCGGGAACGGGAAAAACTACCCTTCTTAAAGAAATTATAAAATCTACCCACAAAAACACGGTTGTGGTTGCGCCTACGGGAATTGCTGCGCTAAATGCTGGTGGCGTTACCATTCATTCCATGTTTCAACTGCCTTTTGGTGGCTTTATTCCGGATAATAATGTGGACGATCATTACTCGACCGGAACAAAATTTGAATCTAAAGATACCTTGCGACGCCATTTAAGAATGAGTGGCATTAAAAAAGCCGTGATTCAAAATATGGAATTACTCATCATTGACGAAGTGAGTATGCTGCGTGCCGACTTGATGGATGCCATTGACTTTATGTTGCAAAGTGTTCGTAAAAAAAAGTTTCCTTTTGGTGGAGTTCAAGTGCTATTTATTGGCGATTTGATGCAACTTCCTCCCATTATTCGGGACGACGAATGGAATGTTTTACGAAAATATTACCGAGGTAAATTCTTTTTTCACTCGCACGTTATTCAGCAAAATCCGCTGTTGTATGTGGAGTTATCTAAAATATTCCGACAAACCGACACTGTTTTTATTGATATTTTAAATAACCTGAGAAACAATCAAATTACTACAGATAACATTCAGTTTTTAAACAAATTTGTACAACCTAATTTTGATTTAAAAACCAACAAAGGATACATTACACTTACCACTCACAATGCTAAAGCAGATAGTATTAATGCGCAATCGTTACTGGATTTAGAAGGCGTTTCTAAAACCTATAAAGCACAAATAATAGGAGATTTTCCAGGTAAAATTTTTCCGTTAGACGAGAATTTAGAACTAAAAATTAGCGCGCAAATTATGTTTATTAAAAATGATTTGTCGCTCGATAAGAAGTTTTTTAATGGAAAAATGGGAATTGTAAAATCAATATCCGATAACGAAATTTTGGTTCTCTTTCCAGATGAAAATAAAACGATAGAAGTAGAACGTTACGAGTGGCAAAACATTCGGTATTTGGTTAACGAAAATACCAAAGAAATTGAAGAAGAAACGATGGGAACATTCACCCATTATCCTATAAAACTGGCTTGGGCAATAACGGTTCATAAAAGTCAAGGTTTAACATTTGATAAAGCTGCACTCGATGTTTCACAAGTTTTTGTTCCCGGTCAAGCCTATGTTGCGCTTTCGCGATTGCGCTCGTTAGAAGGTTTAGTTTTGCTTTCGCCAATCCAGATGAACGGCATTTCTAACGATGATGATGTTATGAATTATGCCTCAAACAAAGCATCTACAGCAGTATTGCAAACGGCATTGCAAACAGAAACCAAAAATTTTATTCATAATTATCTCAAAAACAGTTTTAATTGGAGTACTCTGGCACAAGAATGGCGCAATCATAAATTTAGTTATGTGGCAAGTGATAAATCGGTAAAGTCAAAACACAGTTCTTGGGCAACAACTCAATTTGAATTGTGTGATGCACTACTCGATCCATCGGTAAAATTTATGGCGCAACTTGATAAATTATTTCGTGATGAAACTGTAAATTTTGAATTCATTAACGAACGTTTTCAAGCGGCTTATGTTTACTTTTTTGAAAAACTAGATCATTTGGTTTATCAACTTTTATATAAAATTGAAGAAGTAAAACGCATCAAATTAGCAAAGCAATTGTATTTGGAATTATTAGATTTAGGAGAACTGCAAGTCAATATAACGTTACGGTTAATGAAAGCCAAAAAACTCATTGAAACCGTGATTCAAAACCAAGAAATAAGCAAGGAAAGTTTAAATAATCCTGAGATTAAAAATTATAAAGTTAGAAAACTGGAACAAATTACAAGAGATTTTAAAAATAATAATTTGAATTTAGTAGAAGATGAAGAAAACGCAACTTATTATCAACCAAAAAAGAAAAAAACCGAACAGGAAGCAAAAAAACCTACCTCTCAAATTACCTATGAACTTTGGATTGAGAAAAAAAGCATCGCCGAAATTGCAATTATCCGAAAATTGACTGCTGGAACAATCATGGGACATTTAACAAAACTTATTTTAGATAAAGCTGTGGACATTAGAGACATTTTGCCAAAAGATAAAATCGAGTCGTTATCAAAATTATTTGAAAATTACCAAGAAGAATCATTAAACCCATTGAAAGAAAAAGTTGGCGACAAATATTCGTGGGACGAATTGAAAATGTTTAAAGCCAGTTTGAGTTAATTTTTAACGATTTTAACTCAAAATTATAAGTTCACAACAAACGATAATTCCATAAAATTTAAACTTGTTTTGTAACTTTGCAAAAAAAAGATGCTCTTAATTTTAAAAAAATACAAAATATTTATTTCGTTTTTTGTACTGTTTTCCATCATAACGATTACCGCATTTTATTTTGTTTTAAAACCTAAAAAAAATCTTCCTATTTACAATCCAGCTGACGTTAATCCAGAATTAGTTGACTCTACAGTTCAATACATAGCTAACGAACATTTTATTCCCGATTTTAAATTTACAAATCAAAACGGCAAAACAATAACACAAGAAGATTACAAAGGAAAAATTTATGTTGCCGATTTTTTCTTCACAACATGCCAATCTATTTGTCCAAAAATGACGAACAATATGGCTTGGTTACAAGAAAGAATTAAAAATAATCCTAAAGTTTTACTTTTATCCCACTCAGTCACACCAGATATTGATAGTGTTTCGGTATTAAAAAAATATGCCTTAGAAAAAGGTGTTATTGATAGCAAATGGAACCTTGTCACAGGAAATAAAAAAGATATTTATTACCTAGCCAGAAAAAGTTATTTAGTTGTAAAAACAGGAAAACCATCGGAAATGTATGATATGGTACATACCGAAAATTTTGTTTTAGTAGATTCCAAAAAACGCATTCGTGGATTTTACGATGGGACAAATCTAGATGGACCAACCGAAAAGGGAATCAAAAACGTAAAACAATTGCTTGAAGATATAATATGGTTGTGTGAAAATGATAAGCCCTAAAATCAAAAAAACTACTACTTAATTTTGAACTCAAACGTAGTTGTTTGCAAGTAAAATTGTAATTTTGTATTTTAATTCAATCTAAATAACAATTGAAAACCACTTTGGCAAATTTTAAAATTGGACAAAAAGGCATCATCTCTGACATAAATGTGGATGAAATTCCTTTAAAATTGCTCGAAATGGGTTGTTTGCCTGGAAATTTGGTCGAACTAGTACAAATTGCTCCTTTTGGTGATCCATTGTATTTTATAATTAACGATTCTCATGTTGCAATTAGGGTTGAAACTGCGCAACAAATAACAATTTTTAATGCAAACGATTCTCAATAATGGCATTAAATAATTTGAAAGTAGCTTTAATTGGCAATCCAAATACTGGGAAAACTTCGGTTTTTAATCAGCTTACGGGATTGCGTCAACAAGTGGGAAATTACCCAGGAATTACAGTTGAGAAAAAAAATGGTTTTTGTAAATTATCTAACACTGTTAAGGCTACAATTCTAGATTTGCCAGGAACTTACAGTTTAAATGCAAGTTCTATTGACGAGAATTTGGTTATTGAATTACTACTAAATAAAAACGACGAAAATTTTCCGGATGTAGCTGTGGTTGTTACCGAAGTTGAGAATTTGAAACGAAATTTATTGCTTTTTACCCAAATTAAAGATTTAGAAATTCCCACTATTTTGGTCATCAATATGAGTGATCGAATGGCTGTAAAAGGAATAGATTTAGACATACCTTTTTTAGAAAAAGAATTAAAAACTAAAATTGCTTTAGTCAGTTCCAGAAAAAATATTGGAATAGATGAAATTAAAAATTTGATATTAAATTATCAATCTATTTCTACAGAACCTTGTCTTAACGCGTCCAGTATTGATGTTGATTATTTTGATAAACTTCGCAGAGCTTTTCCCAAACAACTGCTCTATAAATTGTGGCTGGTAATTACACAAGATGTAAATTTTTTGAATTTAGAACGGAATGAAATTGAAAGTAATTTCACAAAAAGTAAAGCAGACTTAAAGCGATTGCAACAAAAAGAAACTATTAAAAGATACCAATTTATTAATGATACCTTAAAAATTGGACAAAAAATAGACGTTACAAAAGCTACCGACATTAGGGCTAAATTAGACCGAATATTGTCCCATAAATTTTTTGGCTACATTATCTTTTTTGGCATTTTACTGCTAATTTTTCAATCTATTTTTAATTGGTCGAGCCTTCCAATGGATTTTATAGATACAACTTTCGCCAATTTTGCTTTCTATTCTAAAACAAATTTACCCCCAGGCGAATTGACAAATTTAATTTCAGAAGGAATAATTCCTGGAATTGGTGGGATTATTATTTTTGTTCCACAAATTGCGTTTTTATTCTTATTTATTTCAGTACTCGAAGAAAGCGGTTACATGAGTCGTGTAGTTTTCCTGATGGACAAAATTATGAGACGATACGGGCTTTCTGGAAAAAGCGTAGTGCCTTTAATTTCTGGAACTGCTTGTGCAATTCCCGCTATTATGAGCGCCAGAAATATCGAAAACTGGAAAGAACGATTAATTACAATTTTAGTAACACCATTTACAACTTGTTCTGCCCGATTGCCAGTTTACGCGATATTGATTTCATTAATAATTCCGAATAAAAAGTTTTTAGGATTTTTTGGACTTCAAGGACTTACACTGATGACGTTGTATTTTCTTGGATTTTTTATGGCTGTAATTTCGGCTGTAATTTTAAATAAAATATTGAAATTTAAAACAAAATCATACTTCGTTGTTGAAATGCCAAGTTATAAAATTCCACTGTTTAAAAATGTTGCTATTAATGTAATTGAGAAAACCAAAGCATTTGTTTTTGGTGCGGGAAAAATAATATTAGCAATATCAATAATATTATGGTTTTTAGGATCTCATGGGCCAAAATCTACTTTTGGAAATGCTCAAAAAATTGTAACAGAAAAATATCAAAACAACACCGATATCAAAGCGACAGAAAATCAAATTAATTCGTACAAACTGGAACATTCCTATATTGGAATTATAGGAAAGTCTATCGAACCCGTGATAAAACCTCTAGGATATGATTGGAAAATTGGAATTGCAGTGGTAACTTCTTTTGCTGCCCGAGAAGTATTTGTAGGTACATTAGCAACCATTTACAGTGTAGGAAATAACGATGATGAAGTTACAATAAAAAATAAAATGGCATCAGAAGTATATACCGACGGAACTAAAATCTTCAACCTAGCAACTGGTGTTTCCTTGCTTTTATTCTACGCTTTTGCAATGCAATGTGCCAGTACACTCGCAATTGTTAAAAAAGAAACCAACTCTTGGAAGTGGCCAATGATACAATTAATTTTTATGTCTGGACTTGCTTATATTGTGGCGCTTACAGCTTATCAAATATTAAAATAATGAACTTTCAGGAAATTTTAGTTTACATAATTGTAGTAGCTGCTGTTGGATTTTTATATCAAAAATTTTTTGGAAAAAAGAAACCAAAAAAAAATTGTGGCGATGACGATTGCGGGTGTCATTAAATTCATCACAAATTTTTTAATCTACACTCTTTGCAAGAAATAAAATAAAAAATCGTCTAATTACTTAGAAAATTAAACGATGAAAACCAAAGGCAAAACTCTTAAAAATTGACCGACGCAACTTGGTTACAACGATTAAAATCTGGTGATAAACTCGCTTTTAATGAACTTGTAATGCTGTACAAACATGGCGTTATTAACACCTGCTACCGTTTTTTACTTGACAAAGAGGATGCCGAAGATGTATCGCAAGAAGTTTTTATAGAAGTCTTTCAATCCATTCAATCCTTTCGTGGCGATGCCAAAATTTCGACTTGGATTTATAGAATTGCGGTTTCCAAAAGCCTTGATGCTATAAAAAAACGCAACCGCAAAAAACGAATTTCATCTCTGGGAAAAATACTTCATATTGATGATGTTGTGAATTGGGTTGCTGGCGGAAAACAACCCGATGAAGATCTAGAAACTTCTGATACGTTTTCGATACTTAACAAATTACTAAATCAATTGCCAGATAATCAACGAATTGCTTTTACATTAAGTAAAATTGATGGTTTTACCAATCAAGAAATTTCCGAAATTATGAAAACCACAACTATTGCAGTTGAAAGCCTGATTTATCGTGCCAAAAAGAATGTTACTTCAAAATTAACTTTAATTTTAAAAAAATAATAGGGACAAATGCCAGAACTTAAAATAATAATCGTCTAAATAAAATATCCTAATATGAACACACAAGATATGAATAACGTATTGCAAAATTTTGATTTATTAGAAAATATAGAATCATCCAAAAATTGGGAAGTTAATTTCCAAAAAAAATTGGATAATGCCCAATTTTCTAAATCAAATTCGGTTTCTAAATTCAACTTAGTTGTTTTGGTTTTGATAGTAATAAACGTAGGATTTGTTTGGAATTCGTTAAAAACAGATGATGCAAAATCGGATAACAAAGCAATAAAATATAAAACTATTGCCAACGAATTATTGATAACTTCAAACAACTAACTGATGGATATTTTTGCAAAACAGAAAATATTTATTAAATCAATTATTCTTTTAATAGTTATGAATATCACTTTGATTGGATTTTTTATTTTCAGGGAAATGAAACCACCTCATAAACCATTACTATTTCCGAAAAATGAAGAATACAATGACGTTTCTGGAATTCTAAAAAAAGAACTGAATCTGAGCGACAATCAAGTAGCGCAATTTGATACTATTAGAAAACAAAATTTTGAAAAACAAGCTGCTCTAAAAGAAATCATTCGAGTAGACAAAGATGCAATGAATCAAGAAATGTTCAATAAAAATTCTGATGAAACTAAAGTAATTAAGCTTGCCAAAAAAATTTCTCAAAACGAATATCAAATTGAATTATTACATTTTGAACAAGCCAAAAAATTAAAAGCCGTTTGCAATGAAAAACAACTCGATAAATTTGAAGATTTAATACTAGAAATTCGAGATTATTTTAGACCAGATAACCAACCGATGAAAAGATAAATTTTGTCTCACTTAGCGCAGTCGAATTGGCATTTATATATAAAAACCATTTTAAAATGAAAAAAACCATTAATCATCTACTATTTTTTACTTTATTAATTTTGGCAAATGCTGTATTTTCGCAATATACCGCACTCAATATTCCCGAAGCATATTATGGTATTTCAGGCACAAACGGAAAGACTTTTACGCTAAATCTTCATGAAGCCATCAAGCAATTTCCAGTTACCACTAGTGCAACATCGTCAACTTTAATAAACGCAACAATAACAGCTGCAATTGATACTGGGACTAATAGCGCAAATACTTTTTGGGGACCTACTATAATTATGGATAAAGGTGATGTAGTACACATGGATGTAACTAACAACCTCAACGAAAGTAGCACCATACACTGGCACGGTTCACATTTACCAGCAATTATGGACGGTGGACCACACCAAATAATTCCAGCAGGAACGCTTTGGCAACCGTACTGGACAGTAAAAAATCAGGCTGCAACTTTGTGGTACCATCCACACATGCACGCCACAACACAATCGCAACTAACTAAAGGTCTTGGTGGTTTTATGATAATAAAAGATCCTCAAGAAGCAGCATTGACTTTGCCAAGAACATATGGTGTTGACGATATTCCGTTAGCCATAACAAGCCGCAGATTTATATCTTCTACAGGTCAAATGTCAGCAACTTTAACGGATAACTATGGAGATTATTCTTTAGTAAACGGCACATTTGCAACCGACAAAGTTGGAGCTGTTAAAGCACAAGTAACGTTACCAAAACAATGGGTTCGCCTCCGAATATTAAATGCCGAAATACAACGAGGTTTAAATATTGGTTTTAGCGATAACAGAACTTTTTATATAATAGGAAACGATGGCGGATTGTTAAACGCACCAATAGCCGTAACCAGAATGGCAGTTCAAACAGGTGAACGCTTTGAAATCATGGTTAATTTAACTGCAGATACCGTTGGTGCCGAAACGTTATTTTTGAAAACATTTAATTCGGTAGCCGAAATTACAACATCTTTTGGAGCAGCAAGTTTTTTAAACGGTGGTTGGCCTGGATCAGAAAACCCTGCTGCTTCATCGCCGTCAACAACTGCTGGACCAATAAACGGAGGTTATCTAAATCAAAAAGATATTTCATTTTTAAGCATCAAAATTGGAGCTACAACAACTGCCACAACACTTATTACAGCGGTGCCAACAACATTAGTTAGCAATACCTATTGGACAACTACAAATGTTACTAACTCACGAACCATAAACATTGGTGACGGAAATGGCGGTTCAGCCTTTACTTTAGACGGTGCTTTATATTCTAATTCTCTCCTGCCAAAAATAGTTAATCTAAACGCTATTGAGCAATGGACCATTGTAAATAATAATATTTTCGGACATACATTTCACTTGCACGACGTAGCGTTCAAAATTATCTCTCGTTCAGGAGGTGCAATGGATACAACTGTGAGAAGTTATGAACAAGGCTGGAAAGACTCCGTTTTTTTACCAATTAACTGCACGGTAACTTTTATAGCAAAATTCGACAATTATGCCGATTCTACTTGGCCTTACATGTACCATTGCCACGCGTTAACTCATGAATACGAAGGAATGATGGGACAATTTACTGTAAATGCATCGCTCTCAAGTTCCGAAAATACAACGCCAATCGCCTTTAAATTATATCCTAATCCAGTCGCCGATAAACTGCTTATCAATCTCGAAAATACGGATAACGAAATTTATTACATCACCATAACAACACTCGAAGGTCGCATAGCCATGATGTTACCAAAACCCGAATTGCAAAACGGAATCGATGTTTCATCTTTAGCAACAGGAACTTATATTTTAAAATTAACTGATGAGAATACTAAAAGTGTAACTACTAAAAAGTTTATAAAGATGTAAATAATTTGGGCGTTACCCAGCAAAAAAAGCTGGGTCAAGCTGTACGTTCCAATCTTTTTTGTTTTGTCATCCCGAGCGCAGTCGAGAGAATTTCATTAAAACAAAAAAGGATTTCCACTGCCATCCTTAACGCATCAAGCAAATCTAGAAAAATGAAAAAAATAACAACACTTTTACTACTACTTTTTTTAGCATCGAGCTTTTCATCAAAAGAAATAATAACTGAAAAAAACATCAAAAATTTCAGTTTAAAAAGCACCGATAACAAAGTCATTTCATTAGAAAAATATAAAAACGCCAAAGGATTTATAATTGTTTTTACGTGCAATAAATGTCCAATGGCAAAATTATATTCCGAACGTTTGAACAAATTATACGAAAAATACAAATCCAAAGAAGTGTATCTAATGGCAATAAACGCAATGGACACTGTAGCTTACAAAGAAGAAAATTTCAAGTTAATGCAGAAAAAAGTAGCAAAAGAAAAACTACTTTTTCCGTATTTACAAGATAAATCTCAAAAAGTAGCCAAACAATTTGGAGCAACACACACGCCACAATCCTATGTAATCTGGAAAAATAATACCGGAAAATGGATCATAAAATATCAAGGTTCTATAGATGACAGCGCACTCGAACCAACAAGAGCCAACAATTATCTGGAAACCGCCGTAAACGAATTATTGCAAAACAAAACCGTAAACAATCCAAACACAAAATCCGTAGGTTGCCGCATTTTTTATCGTGGCGAAATTGCCAAAATGGATTAATTAACAACTCCTGCAAGGTCTTTTTGGACCTTGTAGGTGTAAAATTTAAACCTACAAGGTTTTGTAAACCTTGCAGGAATATCAAAAAAACCAAAACCATGAAAAACCTACAATTATTTCTACTATTTCTATGTTGCAACACCATTTTTGCACACACCATCAATTACGAAAATCAAGTTTTAAGACATTGGAACATCCAAAAACAAAATACGTTTATAGATGGTTCCTTCTCTATGATGAAAAACGGAAAAGTATATATTGAAGATGCAAACAACAACATTGTAAACTTTCCATTAGCTGATTTATCAGTAGAAGATCAAGCCTACACAAAACAACGAGAATCAAAAATCGAAGCGATTAACACCGCTTTTTCAAATCAAAACAGTCGTCAAAATCAAACTACATTAAATTATAAATTGGTTTTTATTGGATTATTCTTGGTGCTTTTCACCATCATACTATTCAAATATGCACCTAAAAACAAAAGAAAATATGTCCTTCCAATAGTTTATTGTGGCGTATTATTGAGCTTATTTAGTTTTGCTAAAAACACCCTTTCAACCACAGACCCAGCATTTTTAACGGCAGCATTTGCACCATTCGCATCAACGGTTAGCACTACTTATGATGCTAATTATTTTTATGTAAACTCCACTGGAATTCCAAATCATACTATGATGGTTGGCATTTCCAATCACGGTTGGCAACAGCAAGTTCCTATTTCTAAATGTTATATCAACACCAGTCATTGGACTATTCCATTAAATCCAGTATTAGCATCAACTCCGGTTCCGGTTTCGGCAACGCATTTTACAAAAGGTGCAATTGCTATGGCGGTAAATGGCGTTCCAATTTTTAATTACCATACCAATACTGGCGTAGATTCGTTCCTTGACGGACAGCTAGACAATTATGGCGGACATTGTGGTCGTGGCGATGATTATCACTATCATACGGCACCTTTACATTTAATAACTTTAGGACAAACTACTTACAATTTACCCATTGCTTTTGGTCTAGACGGTTATGCAGTTTACGGAACTTTGGAACCAACTGGAGCAACAATGGCGGCACTTGATTCCAATCATGGACATTATTTTAACGGTGTATATCACTATCACGGAACAACAACTGCGCCTTATATGATCGGAAATATGGTGGGTCAGGTTACCGAAGATGCCAATTTGCAAATCATTCCCCAACCACAAGGAAATCCTGTTCGAAACGAAAATTGGACACCTTTAAGCGGTGCATTAATCACTTCCTGCTTTGCAAATGCAAATAACGGCTTCAATACTTTATATTCATTAAATGGCGTTCCGGGTTATGCAACAAATTACACAGCAACTGCGACTGGACTTTATACTTTTCAATATGTAACGCCAACAGGAACCACTACAACAAATTATAATGGTCCAGCGCAATGTACAGTTCCTAATTTAGGTTCGGCTTATTATATTGCTGTCGAAAAAAACATTACAATTTATCCAAATCCTGCCACCGAAATTTTGCAAATAAATTTAGGAAATCCGTTTTTAGAGAATGATGTTCAAACCATTTCGATTTATGATTTAAAAGGAAGTTTAGTTTTAAAAACTCCAAAATTTGTTCCAACTTTAGACATCAAACCATTAGCAAAAGGAACTTATTTTGTAAAAATTCAGTTTGCAAATTCAGAAGTAACCAAAAAATTGATGATAAAATAACTATGATAAAATCAATAATTTTTATTTTAACAACTACATTTTCATTTGCGCAAAGCGTTACTAAGACGATGAATTTAATCCCAGATACGGGTCAAAATATAAGTTACACAACGACTTTTGGCGAAGACAATGATTATACAATCAACGCTCCATCGTATACCAATAATAACAATGGAACCATTACCGACAACATTACCGGATTGATGTGGCAGCAAGTTGATGGTGGCGAAATGACTATCGAAAATGCTTTTATTTATGCTGATAATTTGGTTCTTGGCGGATTTTCAGATTGGCTATTGCCGAGTCCAATGGAGAGTTTTAGTATTTTGAATCATCAGAATAATAATCCAGCGATGAACACTACTTTTTTCATGGTAAGCGATGCCGAATATTGGTGGACAAATTCGTATCAAGCTGGTGATAATACTAAAGTTTGGTGCACTAATGCTGGAGGTGGAATAGGAAATAAACCAAAATCGGAAACAATTAGTGCTGGCGGAATTAAGAAATATCATGTACGTGCGGTTCGTAATAATTCTATTGCGACAACTATTGCTAATCATTATACTGATAACGGCAACGGAACTATTACAGATAATTTGACTCAATTAGTTTGGCAAAAGGTTCCAAATACAACTGTTCTAACTTGGGAAAATGCGTTGGTGTATGCCGAAACTCTTTCGTTGGCAAGTGCAACTGATTGGCGTTTGCCCAACATCAAAGAATTGCAATCGCTTAATGACGAAAGCGTAACAAATCCATCAGCAAATACTACTTTTTTTCCTACAATTGGGGTTCATAATTATTGGAGTTCCACAAGTTTGCCCAACCAAACTTCAAAATCATGGTATTGGAATACACAATTCGGGATTACAACTTACGACATAAAAACCAACACCAATTATGTAATTTGCGTGCGAGGAAACCCTACAACATTGACTTTGAATAATTTTGATTTAAAGCCAAATATCATGGCTTTTCCAAATCCTTTTTCGTCAAAAATCACGATTGAAAATGCTTTGGGAAACGAAACGTATCAATTGTATAATGAAATTGGACAACAAGTTTTTACAGGAAAAAATATTGAAAAGGAAGATTTTTCGGGATTACAAAAAGGTATATATTTTCTGGAAATTACGGGCAAAACGACTTCTAAAATCAAATTAATAAAACAATAAATCAACCATTTGGAAAACGTAACAAACTATTTACAACTTGGTTATACACACGTTATTCCGATGGGTTTCGACCATATTTTATTTATTTTGTGTTTGTTTTTTTATAGTTCCAAATTAAAAACGGTTTTATTGCAATGCACAATTTTTACTTTAGTACACAGTTTGTCACTTGGATTAGCAGCTTTTGGAATTGTGATTTATAACTCTAAAATCATTGAAACATTAATTGCTTTAACGATACTTTACACGGCAATTGAAAATATTTTTTTTACACAAAACAGCAAAATTCGTTACCTACTTATTTTTATTTTTGGATTAATTCACGGCTTGGGATTTGCCAAAGCTTTAAAAGAAATCGGAATCCCAAAAACTCAATTTTTTACTTCACTAATTTCTTTTAATATTGGTGTAGAATTAGGACAAATTTCCATTATTCTTGCAGCTTATTTCTTGATAAGCAAATGGTTTTCTAACAAGATTTGGTATAAAGAACGCATTGTTTATCCAATATCGAGTGCAGTTGGTTGCGTGGCTTTGTATTGGGTTATTGAGCGGGTTTTATCTAATTAATCTATAAAAACAATCTTCAAAAATTTCTTTTTTTCTTTTACTATTAAACCTTCTTTTGGGTAAGGAAAAATTTCAATCGATTTAATTTTATTACAGTAGTATTTTGAAAACCATAGATTGTTTTCATTTCTGTTTTTTGAGTTTAAAGTAAGCGTTTGTTCTTCAACAAATTTTTGATCACAATAAACAGCTATGATTGCTGAAACCTCACCCTCCCAAATACAACTAACATTTTTTGGGCATCTGGAGTCATTAAATACTTTTTTCAATTGAAGATGGTATCCTCGATTGGAAATATATTTATTAAAACTAATTTTTACTTCGGTTTGCGCAAAAACAGAAATGCATAAAAGTGACAAAATAAAGATTGTAAAATTTTTCATTTTTTTAATTCTTTACGATAAACAAAGGTATCGAAATTTTATGACGTAATTTGTCAACCGTTGTACCAAATAATAAATCTTTCAGGCCACTGTGCCCGTGAGTTCCCATTACCAAAATATCGAAATTTGCTTCATTTATAATATCCGGAATTGCTTTATTTGGTTTGCCAAAACCCAACTTTATCGAAACCTTAAAGCCTTTTTTTGACAAAATTTCTTTGTACTGTTCTAATAATTTTTCGTCTAAGGTAGTTTCATGATCATCTATATTTTTTCCATAAAAAATAGCTCCAATGGTTTCAACAATGTGTATTAAAGTATAATTTGCATCTTTCCCACCGAGTTCAAATGCACTGTTTATTGCTATTTGATCTGCATCAGAAAAATCTACTGATATCGCAATATTTTTTTTATTGTATGATTCTAATTTAGAAAAATTCAATTCGAAATTATGTGGTAAATGATTTTGCAATTCCTGTTTTGCTTTAGTAATAAACGGTTTTAAAACAATATAAAGCAACAAAATTAGAAATCCAACTGCCAACGGGACAACTGTAAACCAAATTATAATAGAATTTTTTGATGTTGATATCCAATTAGAAATTTCATCATAAACCAATTTTGCATTTAGCGAAACAATAATCAAAGCAACAATCCAAGACGTAACTTGTGTTACAATTGATATTTCAAAACCTTTCATTTTTGATTTATCTGAAACAAAATGGATAAGTGGAATTATCACAAAACCAAGTTGTAAACTTAAAATTACCTGACTTAAAATGAGCATTTTTCCTGTAACACTTTCTCCAAATACTGAAATTACAATTACAGCGGGAACTATTGCTATTAACCTTGTAATTATACGGCGTACCCAAGGTTGAATTCTTAAATTTAAATAACCTTCCATTATAATTTGACCTGCTAAAGTTCCTGTAATTGTTGAACTTTGTCCAGCAGCAATTAAGGCAATGGCAAATAAAATTGGTGCCCATTTAGAACCTAAAAGTGGTGCTAAAAGTTTGTATGCATCTTGAATTTCAGCTATGTGAAAAAAGCCAGCTTTGTAAAAAGTTGAAGCTGCTAAAATTAAAATTGCAGCATTTACAAAAAAAGCTAAGTTTAACGCAATTACAGAATCTATTAAATTGTACTTCAATGCTTGCTTTATTCCTTCTTTACTACGATCAAATTTTCGGGTTTGAACTAGCGAAGAGTGCAAATATAAATTATGAGGCATCACCGTAGCTCCAATTATTCCTATAGCAATGTACAAAGCTTCTTTGTTAGGAAGTGTTGGGATTAGACCTGTAATAATTTTTGCGGTTTCTGGATGAGCAAAAATCATTTCTAAAACAAACGAAAAGCCAATAATCATAATCAATGCAATGATAAATGCTTCCATTTTTCGGATACCTTTATTAATTAAAAATAACAGTAAAAATGTATCGAGAACAGTAATCAAAACTCCGTAAAGTAACGGAATTCCAAAAAGTAAATTAATCCCAATTGCCATTCCAAGAACTTCTGCTAAGTCACAAGCTGCAATAGCGATTTCAGCCAAAAAATACAAAATATAATTTATAAATTTTGAATAGGTTTCCCTTGAAGCTTGAGCCAAATCGCGTTGGGTTACAATTCCTAATCGAGCGCTTAAACTTTGTAAAAGTAACGCCATGAGGTTACTCATTAATAAAACCCAAATTAAAGTATAGCCAAACTGGCTTCCACCAGCTAAATCAGTCGCCCAATTTCCTGGATCCATGTAGCCTACAGAAATTAAATAGGCCGGTCCAAAAAATGCTAGTATTTTTCGAAACCTAGACGTTTTACCTTGGGTAGAAACCGATTCGTTTACTTCTTCTAATGATTTGCTCATAGTTTATTTCACTTTTATAAATAAATTTTCAGCAATTTTATTAGAAATAGAAATGGTCTTAGAATTCAAAATTATGGTCAATGACGAATCAAATTCTTCTCGAGATAGCACTTTTATAACTGACCCTAAAGAGATGTTTTGTTTGTCTAAATATTGTAAAAATTCTACCGATGCGTTTTTAACTCCAACACACACATAATTATAATTTAAAATCGCTACTGATAATAAAAATTTATCCATTTTTACCAGCTCACCTTTAGCATTCGGTATCGGATCACCATGCGGATCGAGCGAAGGAAAACCTAAAAATTCATCTAATTTATTGATTAATTTTTCCGATTTTATGTGCTCTAATTCCTCAGCAATCTCGTGTACTTCATCCCATGAAAAATTGAGTTTTTCAACTAAAAAAACTTCCCATAAACGGTGTTTTCGCACAATCATTTTGGCAGAATGCAACCCTTTTTCAGTTAAAGTTACGCCTTGGTATTTTTGATAGGAAACCAATTCTTTTTCTGAAAGTTTTTTCAACATATCAGTTACTGACGACGCTTTTGTATTTAACATTCCTGCAATTGCATTGGTGTTTACTCCTTTTGGCGAGACTTGCCATAAATGATAAATAACTTTAATATAATTTTCTTCAGAAATTGTCATTTTTAAAAGATTTTAACAAATATATAAAAATAATTACTAATCAATTAAAATAATTTTTAGATTTGTCTAAAAATTATTTTATGAAATCAAAAATTTTATCTATTATTTTGTTTTCGATTCCTTGTTTATCTCAAAATAAACCGCTTGAAGCCGATCGACCAGACCAAACCGAAACACCAGCTATAGTGCCTAAAGGAATGTTTCAGGTAGAAAATGGCTTTACTTTTCGGAAAAATGATGTTAAAAGGTCTACTTTTAGTTTGCCTTCAACCTTGTGGAAATATGGTGTAAATGAAAATTTTGAAATGAGATTGATAATAGAATTTGTTTTAGAGAAAAATGAACTAGAAAAATCAACTGGTTTTCTTCCAATTTTTATTGGTTTCAAAGTAAAACTGACAAACGAAAAAGGAATAGTTCCAAAAACATCATTTATTGCGCATATTGGTTTGCCAAAAGTGGCTTCTTCCAACTATAAAATCGATTATTTAGCTCCAGAATTTCGATTTACAATGCAACATTCACTTACAGAAAAATTAAGTTTAGGATATAATTTAGGTGCAGAATGGGCTGGTTTTTCTGCTGAGCCAACTTTTATTTACACGCTTACTACTGGATATTCTTTAACAGAAAAATTAGGTTCTTATATTGAATTATTTGGATTTTTGCCACAAAATAGCACGGCAAATCACAACTTTGATGGAGGATTTACCTATTTGATAAACAACAATTTTATGGTAGATTTGTCTTCTAGTATTGGAATTACAAATAATGCTCCAAAACATTATTTTGCATTGGGAATATCATTTAGAATTTAATCAATGAAACGTTACGATTACATTTTTACAGGATCAGGACTATCGGCTTTTATGACGGTTTATGAAATGATTTTGTCAAATAATTTTAATGATAAAACCATTTTGTTGCTTGATGAAAATGCTAAAAAAACCAATGACAGAACATGGTGTTTTTGGGACCAATCTAATTTATTTGATGACATTATTTTCAAAAAATGGGAAACAGCCCTTTATGCCGATAAAAACTTCAGTAAAAATTTAGAATTACAACCATATCAATATAAAATGATTCAAGGATTGGACTTTTATAATCTGGTTTTCAATTTAATTTCCAAATACGAAAACATTCATTTTATAAATCAAGAAGTAATCAGCTATGAAGAATTAAAAAATCAATGTGTTGTAAAAACAGAAACAGAAAATTACACCTGTTCCAAAATTTTCAATTCTATTTACAATCCAAAATTAGTAAAATCACAAACAAAATACCCTTTATTACAACAACATTTTATAGGTTGGTTTATAAAAAGTAAAGAGGCTGTTTTTAATCCTCATCAAGCTACTTTTATGGATTTTTCAGTAGAGCAAAAAGGAAATACACGATTTATGTATGTGTTACCAACCTCGCAGACAGAAGCATTACTGGAATATACTTTGTTTTCTAAAGATTTACTTCAAAGAGAAGAATACGAAACTGAAATTAAAAATTATATAGTAAGACTTGGAATTAAAAATTATGAATTAGTTGAAAAAGAGCGCGGAAATATCCCAATGACAAGTTATAAATTTTGGGAAAACAACACCAAAAACATCGTTAATATTGGTTCTGCTGGTGGTTGGACAAAAGCTAGTACCGGTTTTACATTTAAAAATGTTACTAAAAAATCTAAAGAATTAGTTTCATTTATACAAACAGAAAAAGACTTTACAAAATTTCACAAAAAAGGTAAATTTTGGTTCTACGATTTACTTTTTATAGATGTTTTGTATAAAAATAATGAATTGGGTTCTAAAGTGTTTTCCGGTTTATTTAAAAAAGGAAATCCTACTTTAATTTTTAAATTTCTGGATGGAGAAACTTCGTTTTTGGAAGACATAAAAGTGATGTTAAAATGTCCAACAATTCCTTTTGCAAAAGCATTTTTTAAAAGAATATTTTAAATCAACAATTGTTAAATTTTACAAAACACAATTCCAATTCCAATTAAAATTTCTACTTTTGTAAAATAAAAATTAAACTAAAATGAGATTTACAATGGCACAATGGCATCATCATCATCTTACCTCACAGGCGAGTTAATGATGCATTGTAGCTAATCATATTTAAAAACCGTCTGAGTAAATCTGACGGTTTTTTATTTTTATTACAGTCATTTATACTCAGATTTTATTCTAAAATAAAAATGAGTACTTTAAAAATTGCCATTCAAAAAAGTGGCCGACTTAGCGAAAAATCGCTTCAATTATTAGAATCTTGTGGCATTCAAATTTCCAATGGCGAACGAAAGCTAAAAGCCATTGCCTGTAATTTTCCAATCGAAGTTTTATTTTTACGCGATGACGATATTCCTCAATATGTAGAGCAAGGTGTTGCCGATATTGGAATTCTAGGCGAAAATGAAGTCTGGGAAAAAGACAAAAAGGTAACCACAATTTCTCAATTAGGCTTTGCAAATTGTAAATTATCATTAGCTATTCCAAAAGATGAAATTTATTCTGACTTAAATTACTTCCAAAACAAAAAAATCGCCACGAGTTATCCTAAAATTTTATCCGATTTTTTCAAATCTAAAAACATTCCAGTTATTATTGAAGAAATAAGCGGCAGTGTTGAAATTGCAACAGGAATAGGTCTTGCAGATGCCATTTTTGATATTGTGAGCTCAGGAAGTACATTAATTATGAACGGTTTGAAAGAAGTAGAAGTAGTTTCTAAAAGTCAAGCCGTTTTAATTTCTAATCTAAATTTATCTGCTGAAAAACAACAAATTCTAGACAAATTATTATTCAGAATTGAATCCTACCGCAACGGAAAAGAGAATAAATATATCCTTCTAAATACTCCAAATAATGCTATAAAATCTATTTGTGAAATCTTACCTGGAATGAAATCACCAACCATTTTACCCTTAATTGAAAATGGTTGGAGCAGTTTACATTCAGTGGTAAAAGAAAACGAATATTGGAATGTTGTAGAACAATTAAAAGCACTTGGAGCCGAGGGAATTTTAATTATTCCCATAGAAAAAATGATACTATAATTAAATTATAAATTATGAAAAAATACTTAAATCCGAGTCAAGAAGAATGGGAAAATTTATCCAAAAGAAAAATAGTTTCTACATCAGATTTGAATGAAATTGTAAAAGAAATTTTTACAGACGTTCAAAAAAATGGCGATGCAACAGTTTCGAAATACACTTCACTTTTTGATGGGGTTTCTATTCAAAATTTTAAGGTAACTGATGCCAAAATTCAAGAAGCAACCAATTTTATTTCAGATGAATTAAAGAATGCAATACAGCAAGCATATAGCAATATCAAAAAATTTCACACTTCTCAAAAAGAAACAATTACTAAAATAGAAACTATTTCAGGCGTATTTTGTTGGAGAGAAAGTCGCGCTATTGAAACTGTTGGAATTTATATTCCCGCCGGAACTGCACCACTTTTTTCAACGGTTTTAATGCTGGCAATTCCAGCTCAAATTGCAGGTTGCAAAAATATAATTTTGTGTTCTCCACCTGATAAAAACGGAGTTATTAGTCCAGCAATTTTATATGTTGCTAAACTCACTGGTGTAACTTCTGTTTACAAAGTTGGTGGCATACAAGCGATTGCATCGATGACTTTTGGCACTAAAACAATTCCGAAAGTTGATAAAATTTTTGGTCCAGGAAATCAATATGTAACAGCTGCTAAACAATATGCGCAACAAATAGGAATTGCTATCGACATGCCTGCTGGACCAAGCGAATTATTAATAATTGCGGACCAATCTAGTGATGTTGATTTTGTTGCATCCGATTTATTATCGCAAGCGGAACATGGTGCTGATAGTCAAGTAATTTTGCTTACAAATAGCGAAAATATTATTGAAAAAGTGGACAAAGCAATTGCATTTCAAAAAAATAATTTACCACGTTTAGATTTGGTCGAAAAAGCGTTGGAAAATAGTCGCGCAATAGTTTTTGACTCTATTGATGAAGCAATTAATTTCAGTAATTTTTATGCCCCAGAACATTTGATTTTAGCAATTAACGATGCCGAAAATAAAGCAAAACTCATAGAAAATGCAGGTTCAATATTTATTGGGAATTACAGTTGCGAAAGTGCTGGTGATTATGCAAGCGGAACCAATCACACATTGCCCACAAATGGTTTTGCCAGAAATTACAGTGGCGTTTCTTTAGACAGTTTTGTTAAAAAAATTACATTTCAAAAAATAACCGAAACTGGGATTCAAAACTTAGGAAAAACAATCGAAATAATGGCAGAAGCAGAACAACTACTGGCACACAAAAATGCAGTTTCTATTCGGTTAAAGAAATTACAAAATGGATAATATCAAATCATTAATTAGAGAAAACATTTTATCGCTTTCACCTTATTCTAGTGCACGTGAGGAATATTCTGGAACCGAAGGCATCTTTCTTGACGCTAATGAAAATCCGTTTGGAAACTTGAATCGTTATCCTGATCCAAATCAATACCGATTGAAGCAAATTTTGAGCAGTCAGAAAAAAGTTAATCTCGAAAATATTTTAATAGGAAACGGAAGCGATGAAATAATCGACTTAGTACAAAGAGTATTTTGCGAACCTAAAGAAGATGCAATAATTGTTTGTCCGCCAACGTATGGAATGTACCAAGTGTATGCAAATATCAACGATTTAAAACTAATCGAAATTCCATTAACCAATGATTTCCAATTAAATAGTCAAGCTATTTTAGCACAAAAAGCAAAAGTTTTATATTTGTGTTCGCCTAATAATCCAACAGGAAATTCATTAGAAAATTTAGAATTTATTATCAAAAACTTTAACGGAATTGTGTTTTTAGATGAAGCGTATATTGATTTCAGCAATCAACCATCACTTATTGAAAAAGTGAAAAAATATCCTAATTTAATTGTCTCACAAACTTTCAGTAAAGCACGTGGTTTAGCTAGTTCCAGAGTTGGTATTGCGTATGCAAATGCTTCAATTATTTCATTTTTATCAAAAGTAAAACCGCCTTATAATGTTAGTAAATTAAACCAAGAATCGGCAGTAAATTCATTGTCAGACGAAACAATGTTTAAAAATAATATTGCGTTGATAATTAAAGAACGTGAAAAACTAAAATCGGCACTTTTAGAAATAGCGTTTGTAACCAAAATTTTTCCATCGGATGCAAATTTTTTATTAGTTGAAATGGAAAAATCTGATGAAGTTTTTGATGCATTAATTCAAAAACAAATTATTACGCGAAATCGGAGTTCTGTTGTAAAAAACACCATAAGAATTACTGTTGGAACACCAAAAGAAAACGAACTATTAATGTACACATTACAGCTTATCGCAGATGAAAAAAGTATTATTTATAGATAGAGACGGCACATTGGTAATCGAACCACCAATCGATTTTCAGTTGGATTCGTTAGAAAAATTAGAATTTTATCCTAAAGTTTTTCAGAATCTTGCCCGAATTGTTTCTACGTTGGATTACGAATTGGTAATGGTGACCAATCAAGATGGCTTGGGAACAACTTCGTTTCCCGAAAACACTTTTTGGCCGGCACAAAATAAAATCATTCAAGCTTTTGAAAACGAAGGAATAAAATTTAGTGAAATTCTGATTGACAAATCGTTTCCAGAACAAAATTTGCCCACCAGAAAACCTGGAATTGGTTTATTACAGCATTTCATTAAAGGAAATTATGATTTGCAAAATTCATTTGTCATTGGCGATAGAGTGACTGATGTTCAGTTGGCAGAAAATTTAGGTTGCCAATCTATTTTTATTTCATCTGATACAAATAAAAAAGCAACATTAATTACAAATTCTTGGGATGAAATTTATAAATTTTTAAGCCAACAACCTCGAATTGCAACGGTTATTAGAAACACCGACGAAACAAAAATTAGCATCGATTTAAACCTTGATGGAAGTGGTAAAAGTTCCATTAAAACAGGTTTGGGATTTTTTGATCACATGCTGGAACAAATTGCCAAACACGGAAATATAGATTTGAGTATCGATGTAAAAGGCGATTTGTATGTCGATGAACACCACACTATCGAAGATGTTGGCATTACATTAGGCGCAACTTTTGCCAAAGCATTAGGTTCTAAAAAAGGAATTGAACGCTACGGATTTTTGTTGCCAATGGACGATTGCTTGGCGCAAGTGGCGTTAGATTTTGGCGGAAGATCTTGGTTAGTTTGGGATGCCAATTTCAAACGTGAAAAAATTGGGGAAATGCCAACCGAAATGTTTTCACACTTTTTCAAATCGTTTTGTGATGGTGCTAAATGCAATTTAAACATTAAATGCGAAGGCGAAAACGAACACCACAAGATAGAATCGATTTTTAAAGCATTTGCCCGAACGTTAAAAATTGCGATTAAAAAAGATGGAACTAATTCCATACCAAGTACAAAAGGAATTTTATGATAGCAATAGTAAAATATAATGCGGGCAACATACAATCGGTGAAAAATGCAGTTGAAAGATTGGGCTTTTCTTGCGTGGTTATCGATGATGAAAACGAATTAAAATCAGCTGATAAAGTAATTTTTCCTGGAGTTGGTGAAGCAAGTTCGGCTATGAAGTATTTGAAAGAACGGAAGCTTGATGAAGTCATTAAAAATCTCAAACAACCAGTTCTTGGAATTTGTCTCGGACAACAATTGATGTGCAATTTTTCAGAGGAAGGAAAAACCGAATGTCTTGGGATTTTTGATGTAAATGTGAAAAAATTTAAAGCCAGCGAAAAAGTACCACACATGGGTTGGAATAATTTAAGCGAAATAAAATCAGAATTATTCAAAGAAATTTCTGTTGATGATGATTTTTATTTTGTGCACAGCTTTTATGCAGAAATTGGAGAAAACACCACATCGGTTTGCGATTATATTGTTCCGTTTAGTGCTTCGATGCAAAAGGATAACTTTTATGCAACGCAATTTCATCCTGAAAAATCGTCAAAAATTGGTGAACAACTTTTATTAAACTTTTTAAAATTATAACTGTTTTCAATGGCAAATTATCAAATTAAAAAATACATCTAAAATAGTTTGCGAATTTGCGGTAATCTTTAAGAATAATACAAATCCTTGTAATGCATGGCAAAAAACAATAGAAATAGTACGTGAATTTGGGGTGAGACTTCTTAAAAAATCTGTTAAAATCTGTTTCAAAATAAATAAAAATAATAATGAGAATAATTCCCACAATAGACATCATAAACGGAAAATGCGTACGATTATCGAAAGGTGATTATGCTACGCAAAAAATATATAATGAAAATCCGCTAGAAGTAGCCAAATATTTTGAAGATTGTGACGTAAACTATTTGCATTTGGTCGATTTAGATGGCGCAAAATCCAACACAATAATCAATCATAAAACATTGTATCAAATCGCATCAAAAACAAATTTGAAAATCGATTTTGGTGGTGGGATTAAACAAAATAATGACCTCAAAATTGCTTTTGAAAATGGTGCCAATCAAATAACTGGCGGAAGTATTGCCTATAAAAATCGAGAAGTTTTTTTGGAATGGTTGCAAAAATTTGGCGCCTATAAAATCATTTTGGGTGCTGACGCTTTGAATAGAAAAATTGCGACGCAAGGTTGGCTCGAAACTTCGGAAATTGACGTGGTTGATTTCATTTCAGAATATGAAAAAAAAGGAATTCAATACGTTATTTCTACCGATATTGAAAAAGACGGAATGCTGAACGGACCATCATTTGGTTTGTATGAAGAAATTTTGAAAACATCAAAAGTAAAACTCATAGCAAGTGGCGGAATTACAACAATTGACGATGTTTTCAAATTGAAAGAAATGGGTTGCGAAGCTGCGATTATTGGCAAAGCCATTTATGAAAAAACAATCGATTTAAAAAAATTGATGAGACTATGTTAAAAAAAAGAATTATTCCGTGTTTGGATATTAAAAACGGTCGCGTAGTAAAAGGTATTCAATTTGAAGGATTGAAAGATGCTGGAAATCCGCTGGAATTAGCACAATTTTATTCTGAAAATGGCGCTGATGAATTAGTTTTTTTAGACATTTCTGCTACATTAGAAAACCGAAAAACGTTGGCCGATTTAGTTAATCAAATTGCTCATAAAATAAGTATTCCTTTTACTGTTGGTGGCGGAATTAATTCGGTTGCAGAAGCTAAAATCTTAGTTGAAAATGGTGCGGATAAAGTCAGTATAAATTCGTCGGCTGTAAGAAATCCAACTTTAATTACTGATTTGGCTAATGAATTCGGAAGTCAATTTGTCGTGGTTGCTATGGATATAAAATTAGTGGAAAATGATTGGCATGTTTTCGTAAAAGGAGGTACTGAAAAAACCAGTTGGAAAGCGATTGATTGGGCGAAAAAAGTAACCGAATTAGGCGCTGGCGAAATTCTTTTGACATCGATGGATAATGATGGTGAAAAAAATGGGTTTGCCCTAAAAATTACTGACCAAATCAGCAAAGCAGTATCCATTCCAGTAATTGCATCTGGTGGCGCAGGAAATATTGAAGATTTTGCCAAATTATTTCAAAAAACTGATGCCAGTGCTGGATTAGCTGCTAGTATTTTTCATTACAATGAAATCTCAATTTCAGAATTAAAAAACTATTTACAAACTCAAAATATACCTGTCAGATGTCTTTAAATTTTAACAAATCAAACGACGAATTAATTCCTGTAATTATTCAGGATTTTCAAACCTTGCAAGTGTTGATGTTGGGTTATATGAATAGCGAAGCTTATAAAAAAACAAAACTTGAAAATCGCGTAACTTTTTTCAGCAGAAGTAAAAATAGATTATGGACCAAAGGCGAAACGTCAGGTAATTACTTGGAAGTCATTTCAGTATATGAAGATTGCGACAAAGATACGATTTTGATTATGGCAAAACCATCAGGACCAACATGCCATAATGGAACAATGTCCTGTTTTGCAAATGAAGAAAACACCTTTTTATATCATCTGGAAAACATCTTAAAAGACCGAATTAAGAGTAATGATTCCAACTCCTATACGGTTTCATTAGTTCAAAAAGGAATTAATAAAGTCGCTCAAAAAGTGGGTGAAGAAGCTGTAGAATTGATCATTGAAGCCAAAGACGATAACGCCAATTTGTTTTTAAACGAAGCCGCTGATTTAATGTATCATTATTTGCTTTTATTGCAAGTAAAGGGATTTTCGTTGCAAAATGTAGAATCTATTTTAAAAAGTAGAAGTACACCAAAATAATTTTCCAATGTCACCATAACAAATCTTTATGATTTCTTTAAAGTAAAAAAATGAAATTCTAAGTATCTTTACAGAGGATTTTTTAAAATCAAAAATTTATTACAAATATTAAATAACAAAAAATATGTATCCAGATGAAATGGTAAAACCAATGAGAGCAGAACTTTCAGACGCTGGTTTTCAAGATTTATACAATGCAGAAGACGTAAAAAATGCTATTAAAGCAACAGGAACAACACTTGTAGTTGTAAATTCGGTTTGTGGTTGTGCCGCAAGAAATGCCCGTCCGGGAGCAAAAATGAGTTTAGACGGAGCAAAAAAACCAGACCATTTGGTAACTGTTTTTGCTGGTGTTGACAAAGATGCTGTTGATGCTGCGAGAGAACAAATGTTCCCATTTCCTCCATCGTCACCTAGTATGGCATTATTCAAAAACGGAGAATTGGTTCACATGCTAGAACGTCACCACATTGAAGGTCGTCCTGCAGAAATGATTGCAGAAAACTTGAGAGACGCCTACGCTGAATTCTGTTAAAAATTTTAAATTACATTTAAAATCGTGTCAATATTACAATTGACGCGTTTTTTTTTGTTCAAGATTAAATCATAAATTTTTAACATTAATGTAATATTTTTTTGATTTAGTAGGTATTCATAGTATTTTTTTGAGATAAAATAGGAAAATGTTAAGAAAAACTTAAAAATTTATAATTATCATAAATATAAAAAATAGAATCTATTATTAGCAATACTTAAATTAATAGATGCTTTTAATGATAATATAAAAATTAATTATATTTTTGGAGGTATAAACCAACAAAATTATAACCAATGAAAATTTATTACTTTATCATGACTTTGTTTTTTTGTAGCATTTCGTTTGCGCAAAGTTCAATTTCAGGTTCAATCAAAGACAGCAAAAATGAACCAGTTGCTGGTGCAAATGTCAAAATTGTAGGTGAGTCATCCGGAACAATTTCTGATTCTGACGGAAAATTTACTTTAAAAACATCAAAAAAACCTCCTTTTTCAGTACAAGTAACAAGTGTAGGACTTGCAACCCAAAAAATTCAAGTATCATCTAGTAACCAGTCTTTAAATTTTGTGATGGGCACAGAAGATACCACTCTTGATGAGATAGTAGTTGCAGCATCACGAACACCAGAACGAGTTAAAGAATCGCCAGTTACCATTGAACGGTTTGGAATTAAAGACATTAAAAAATCGGCTTCACCAACTTTTTATGATGGATTGGAAAACTTGAAAGAAGTTCAAATGAATACCAGTAGTTTGTCTTTTAAGTCTATTAACACTCGTGGTTTTGCTACAGTAGCCAATACGCGTTTCATGCAATTAGTTGATGGGATGGATAATTCATCGCCACTTTTAAATTTTGTTTTAGGAAATTTAGTTGGAGTCTCTGAAATAGATATTCAAAGTGTAGAGCTTCTCCCAGGTGCATCGTCTGCACTTTATGGTGCAAATGCTTTTAATGGAATTTTATTTATGAACAGCAAAAGTCCTTTCACAAGTCAAGGCGTTACAGCTTATGCAAAATATGGTCAAACTTCTCAAAAAGCAGCAGGAAATAACGAATTTTATGACTACGGTGTTAGAATTGCAAAAGCATTCAACCCCTATTTTGCTGCAAAAGCAAATTTTACTTTTCTTAAAGGTACTGATTGGTATGCAACCGATTATGATGAATATCAAAATGGAAAAATAACTGGCAATACCAGATCAAATCCTAACTATAATGGGCTAAATGTTTACGGAGACGAAGTTTCTACTAATATTAAGGCTGTTGCTGGAGGCTTATTAGCAGCTGGGGCAATCAATCCAACACAATTTGCTGCATTTAATGCAATTTTACCAAACTCAAATGTAAGCAGAACTGGGTATAATGAAACCGATTTAACTGACAACAAAGTTAAGAATGCAAAAATTGACTTTTCGTTTCATGCAAGACCTTTTGGCAATGAAAAACTAGAAATTATCTGGCAAAGTAAATTTGGATTTGGAAATACCGTTTATCAAGGTGCAAACAGATATTATTTAAATAACTTTTTTATGCAACAACATAAATTAGAATTTAAAGGGAAAAACTTTTTTGTTAGAGGATATACTACTACAGAAGACGGAGGTAAATCTTACGATATGTTATTTACTGCCATAAATGTAAATAGAGAGTGGAAATCAGATAATGTTTGGTTTGGTCAATACGCTGGAGCATATGTTCAATCGACACTTTTAGGTGCAACCCCAGAACAAGCTCATGCTGCTGCTAGAACCGTTGCTGATACTGGCCGATTAATTCCCGGAACAGATGCTTACAATGCTGCTTTTAATAAAGTAATTTCTAATCCAGATGTATTATCAGGATCAAAACTTGTTGATAATTCCCATATGTATCATTCGGACGCCAATTATAACTTTAAAGACATTATAAAATTTGCAGAAATTCAAGTTGGAGGATCTTATAGATTGTACGAATTGAATTCTCATGGCAGAATCTACACAGATAAAGACAGCAAAATAAATTACAACGATTATGGTTTTTATACTCAGGTTCAAAAGAAATTATTAGAAGACAGATTAAAATTTACTGGTTCTGTTAGATATGACAAATCAAAAAATTTCAATGGAAATTTCTCTCCAAGAGTTTCGGCAGTTTATTCTGCTGGAGAAAAGAAAAACCACAATTTTAGAGGTTCGTTTCAAACAGGTTTTAGAAATCCAACTACTCAAGATCAATACATTGGCTTTAATGTTGGTAATGCAGTGCTTATTGGTTCAGCTCCAGACAACTTAACTCGATTTAGTGAAACTTTACCAGTAAATACTGCTGTAGGACAGGCTTATGCAGGTGGTGCTACAGTTGTGATGAATGGTAATAACGCATATTTTAATTCATATACTAAAGCCTCTGTAGATGCGTTTGCAGCATTTGCTGCAGCAAATCCTGGAAATACTCCTGGTGCAGCTGCATTATTAAGAAAAACAAATGTTGATTATGTAAAGCCAGAAACGGTGAAAGCAATTGAACTTGGATATAGAGGTCAAATCAAAGATTTTTCTATTGATATAAATGGATATTATAATACTTATAATAATTTTATTGGTAACTTAACAGTTGTGGCTCCAAAATATGGAACTGCAAGCGAAACTTTTGATTTTGTTCAAGGTGCGCCAACTTATGCTACAAATCCAGCAGTTCAATCGTTACATGCTCTAGGAAACGGAAATTTTAGAGCTTATCAATTGTATACAAATACAAATCTTGAAATTAAATCTTTAGGATTTGGAGTTGGATTATCAAAAAAAATTATTTACAACTTTGAATTTGGAGCAAATTATAACTACGCACAATTTAATTTTGATCAAGATAAAGATCCAAGTTTTGAAGCTGGTTTTAATACCCCAAAACATAGAGTTAAAGCTTCTATTAGTAACGACAAACTATTCAAAAATTTTGGATTTAATTTATCTGGAAGATGGAATAGTGAATACTTATGGCAATCAACATTTGCTGACGGTATGATTGCTGCAGCTACAGTTTTTGATGCACAAATGAATTATTCTTTTCCTAAGATAAAATCTACCTTTAAAATTGGTGCAGCAAATATTGGTGGGAAAGAATACAGACAAGTTTTAGGAGCTGGTGCAATAGGACAACAATATTTTGTTTCTTGGACAATTAATCCGTAATTTAGAATAATATAAAAATATAATAACATGATAAAAAATATCAAATGGCTACTTCTAGTTTCATTAACTGTGGTTGCTTGTAGTGAAAAAAATGATGACGTCGTAGTCAATAACACATCCGATGGGCTACCATTGACTTCTGGTACAGCTGATTTTTCAAAATATGTTTCTGTGGGAAACTCTTTAACATCTGGTTACAGTGACGGTGCACTTTTTATTGAAGGACAAAAAGGGTCGTATCCAGCAATATTAGCAGACCAATTCTCAAAAGTTGGTGGTGGCGAATTTAAAATTCCTTTTACAGCTGATAATATTGGAGGATTACTTTTTGGAGGCACACAAATTCAAGGTCCAAGATTATATTTTAACGGCACGGGTCCAGCACCAGTTTCGGGTACAATCACAACTGAAATAACAAATCATTTGACTGGTCCTTTCAATAATATGGGTGTTCCTGGTGCTAAAAGTTTTCATTTACTTGCACCTGGATATGGTAATCCAGCAGGAGTTTTAACTGGTCAAGCAAATCCTTATTATGTTCGATTTGCATCTTCTAATACTGCTACTATAATAGGTGATGCTACTGCTCAAAACCCAACTTTCTTTTCGTTATGGATTGGGAATAACGATGTTTTGAGTTATGCTACTTCTGGTGGAACTGGGGTTAATCAATTAGCAAATTTAAATCCTGCAACTTATGGTCCTAATGATATAACAAATACAAATGTTTTTGCTAACGTATATTCGCAATTGGTAACATCGTTAACTGGTGGTGGGGCAAAAGGTGTACTAGCAAATATTCCTTATGTAACATCGGTTCCATTTTTCACTACAGTTCCTACAGATGCGATTCCTGGATTACCTGTTGCAAGTGCTGGACAATTAAACCAATTATTTGGAGGAATAAATGCAGCGTTAACAGCAAATGGATTGCCAACTAGATTCCAAACCCTGGTTGCTGATGATGGAAACCCTACAACAATTGAAAAAAATCCATTACTAATTAAAGATGAATCTTTATTAAATATTTCTGCCCAAATTACTGCAGCTTTAACTCCAACATTGGGTGCGCAAACTGCTGGGTATTTAGGCAGTATTTATGGACAAGCAAGACATGCAACTAATGCCATGGCTACTAAAGATTATATTTTATTAACTGCAAGAACAATTATTGGAACAACCCAATCTGGTGCACCATCACCATTTAACACAATTGGAGTATCTTATCCAATGCAGGATAATACAACTTTAACAGCAGTTGAAACCGCAGAAGTCAAAACTGCAACTGATGCTTTCAACGCAACTATCCAAGCTTTGGCAACTTCGAAAGGCTTAGCATTTGTTGATGCAAATGCTGTGTTAAATCAAGTAGCTACAACAGGTTATACTGCAAACAGTTTTAACGTTACTTCTACTTATGTTACCGGAGGAGGTTTTTCATTAGATGGTGTTCATCCTAGTCCTAGAGGTTATGCCTTAATCGCAAACAAATTTCTTGAAGCGATAAATTTGACTTATGGATCAAACTTTAAAGCAGTTAATTTAGGTTTATACAGAATATTATTTCCTGCAATGCTTTAAGAATAATATATTATAAATTACAACCATCCGAGAAATTGGGTGGTTTTTTTTTGAATAGTATTTAAAATATATTTATAAAACTAAAAAATAAACTTCATAAAAAAAGCATCAGTTTCCTGATGCTTCATAATGTATTTAAAAGAAATTACTTTTTCTTTTTTGCTCCACCTTTTTCTGCTTTTGCAGCTTCTTGTGCGGCCTTTAATGCGGCTCTTGATACTTTAACTTGCGCAACAACTGTATTGTCAGGATGAATTAATTTGAAATTCTTAGTTTCTAATTTAGTAACATACAACTTGTTACCCATTTGAAGTTCACTAATGTTAGCTTCAACAAAATCTGGTAGGTTTTTAGGTAATGCTTTAACTTTAAGTCTTCGTTGATTTAAATTTAAAACACCTCCGAGAAGTACTCCTGGTGAAGTTCCAACAACTTTTACAGGCACTTCCATTGTAATTTCCTTATCATCAGCAATTTCGAAAAAATCGATATGCAAAATAGCATCTGATGTTGGGTGAAATTGAATGTCCTGCAAAATAGCAGTGTGTGATTTTCCACCTAAATCAATTGCAACTGTGTGCGCATTTGGAGTGTAAACCAACGATTTGAATGCTTTAATTTCTGCTGCAAAATGAATTGGTTGACTTCCTCCGTAAATAACGCAAGGAACCATTCCAGCATTACGTATGGCTTTTGTAGCTACTTTGCCCACGCTTTCTCTTTGTGATCCTTTAATTGTAATCGATTTCATTGTAAAAATATATAGTTAATAATAAAAATTCTAAATTGTATGTAATGTATAAATATTTAAAAAAATAGTTTACATCAAAAATTTACCACTTATGGAATTATTGTGTTGTACCATGTGCATTACTTCAGCAAAAAGTGGAGCACAACTTACCACTTTTATTTTTCTTGATTCCTTTTTTAAAGGGATAGAATCAGTAACAATTAATTCTAATAATTTAGAATTTTCAATCTTTTCATATGCTTGACCCGATAAAATAGGATGTGTACAAATTGCCCTCACGCTTAATGCTCCTTTTTCTATCATTAAGTCGGCGGCTTTAGCTAAAGTTCCTCCAGTATCAATCATATCGTCAACTAAAATTACATTCCTACCTTTCACCTCCCCTATCAACTCCATTGTATCAATTACATTGGCAATTTTACGCTGCTTATAACATATAACTACATCTGATTCTAAAAACTTTGAATAAGCATATGCTCTTTTTGAACCTCCCATATCTGGTGAAGCTATAGTCAAATTATTTAATTTCAAACTTTTTACATACGGTAAAAAGATTGTTGATGCAAACAAGTGATCTACTGGCTTTTCAAAAAAACCTTGTATTTGATCTGCGTGCAAATCCATTGTCATTACTCTTGTAGCTCCTGCTGCATCAAGCAAATTTGCTACAAGCTTGGCTCCAATTGGAACTCGTGGTTTATCTTTTCTGTCTTGGCGTGCCCAACCAAAATAGGGAATTACAGCTGTTACATGTCGTGCTGAAGCTCTTTTTGCTGCATCTATCATAAGTAACAATTCCATCAAATTATCAGCACTAGGGAAAGTTGAACAAACAATAAAAACTCGTAATCCTCTTATAGATTCTTCGTAAGATGGTTGAAATTCACCATCACTATATTTTGATAATGTAACTTTACCTAGTGGAACGCCATACTTCGCAGCTATTTGTTCAGCTAAATACACACTTTGCGAACACGCAAAAATCTTTGCTTCTGGTTCCAGTTGTGACATTATAATTTGTTGTTATGTAGTTAGTTAGTTGTGCCCTAGTTTAACGAAGTGCAAATTTAGAAATTAAATCGGACTCTGAAAGGATATTTTTAAGTATTTTTAGAGATATAATTCATTTTAATTTTTAAATTTGCAACGTGTTGAAAGAATTAGTGTAAAGTTTACATTAATTTAATTGCGTTAAAATGAAGAAATTTGTTTTAATGTCTATTCAAAATATGAAATTTATAATTTCAAACTACCATCCTGATAAGTTGAAGTTTTCAAATTATCATAAATGCCCGGATGGCGGAATTGGTAGACGCGCTGGTCTCAAACACCTGTGGGAAACCGTGCCGGTTCGACTCCGGCTCCGGGTACTAAAAGCTTCTAGGAAACTAGGAGCTTTTTTTAAAAATTTATTTTCAGGATAATCAATAGTAAGAGCCAAACTTTTTTAGGTTTTAAACATGGCATTGTAACCTTTCTTTTTGGGACGTTTACTTAAAATTTTAAACTCCAAATTGTTTAAAATGATGATCTAAATGTTTGTAAAAAAGAACTCCCCACTCTGATGGAGACATTTTTCCGAAGAAAGGATGTGTTTTTACTTTTATTACATCTTCTCCTTTTTGTCCTAATTCGTAAATTTTTGCTTTTAGATTTGCTTTTTCTTTTTCAAAATCTAGTTCGAAAGTTATTTTAAATTCTTTTGCTGTGGGTAAATTTTTCTTGAAATTCTCTCCTTTGGTTATGCGTTTTTTTTATCACTAAACCCAACAGGTAACTAACAATGCTTCTTTTAATTACCAAATTTTCAATTGCAACGTCAAATAGTTTTTGACAATGAGCCAGCATTTGAGAATGACTCATCGAGCCCCAATTTCTATTAGATGTTTCTTCTAAAGCTTCTAAATAGATAATTTATTCTAAATTGTTTTTGGTGTTAAAAATGTTTTTTATGAAGTAATTTTATTTTTTTATGAAATAAAAAACGGATTTAAGTGGCTGTTTGAGTGCAAATTGATTGTAATGTTTTGCTAATTTGCTTTACTATTGTCTTAAGTTTCTCGATTGTTTAAAATTAAAAAAAAGTAGTTTATGTTTTAGGAGTTTTTTGGTTATCCTATCCTATCCC
>JACMPO010000233.1 GCA_014377455.1 Flavobacterium sp. | reverse complement strand
TTTTATATGATTTTTATTCTAAAAGTTCCTTACTTGCTTTTTTTAAAATAAAAAATATCCTTACAAATATAAAAATAAAAAAACCACAATCGAAAGAAAGTGGTTTAGATATATGTAAAAAAAGGAATTATTTCTTAGCTAAGAAACCATCTACCTCTTCTGGTGTCATTATACTTTCAACAAATGTGTAAGCTCCTGTTTTTGGAGATCTCACCATTTTGATAGCTTTTGATAATCTTTTTGATGCAGTTTGCAACGATGCTACGGTTTTCTTTGCCATGATTTAAATGGGTATTTGAAGTTTGTTACCTAAGTAATAAAACTTTAATTATTTAATTTCTTTATGAACGGTCATTCTCTTTAAGATCGGATTAAATTTTTTAATTTCTAATCGATCCGGAGTATTTTTTTTGTTTTTGTTAGTAATGTAACGAGACGTACCTGGTAAACCAGTAGTTTTGTGCTCTGTACATTCTAAAATAACTTGAATTCTATTGCCTTTCTTTGCCATTTTGTTTTATTTTTTAAGGAACTTATTATTTAATAAATCCTGCTGCTTTCGCTTTTTTCAAAACTGCTGCAATTCCATTCTTATTAATTGTTTTTATTGTTGAAGCAGCTACTCTTAATGAGATCCATCTGTCCTCTTCAGGAAGATAGAAACGCTTTTTTACTAAGTTAACAGAAAATTTTCTCTTAGTTTTGTTCATAGCGTGAGAAACATTATTTCCTACCATCGCTTTTTTACCAGTAAGGTCACAAACTCTTGACATTATTCTTATCTTTTATCGTTATTCAATTCGGTCTGCAAATAAACGAAAAATAAACGGTTGTTCCAAAAATATTTTAAATCTTTTTTGATAATTCTTTACGTATCATTTCAAAGGCTTTATTTGTTGCTCTGTCAATAACCTTTTCACGTGGTTGTCCCAAATTAAATTGCTCTACAATAACGCCTTCAGGTGTTGCTATTGCTATAAAAACGGTTCCGAGTTGTGCTGCTGAATCGCCTTGAGTCGGACCTGCATTTCCAGTTGTGGCTACCGCATAATCTGATTTAAATAGCTTTTGAACTCCAAGCGCCATTTCAGTTGCCACTTCTGCGCTAACTACAGAGTAATCTAAAATTGTTTGTTGGTTTACTCCTAAAATTTCAACTTTTGTTTTAGTTTCGTAAGTAACAACACTGCCATTAAAATAACTTGAAGCGCCAGCAATTGACGCTAAATTGGTTGCTATTTTCCCAACAGTGCAACTCTCTGCAACCGAAATCGTCATTTTTTTTTGATTTAATAATCTGCCAATTACAACTTCTATCGTTTCACCTTCGTCATATCCAACTATTATATCACCTATAATTTCGGTTAATGATTTCACTTGTTTAGCAATTGCATTTTCAAGAATTTCTTTATTTGTGCCTCGTGCGGTTAAACGTAAGCGAACGCGCCCTGGATTTGGCAAATAAGCTAATTTTATAAATTCAGGCAATTCGTTTTCCCACTTTTCTATGCGTTCGGCAACCATACTTTCGCCCATTCCGTAAGTAATAATGGTTTTATGAACAATAAATGGACGCTCGTATTCGGTAATTAGTTTTGGTATCACCTCGTTTTCCATCAAATATTTTACTTCGAATGGCACTCCGGGTAACGATATAAACAGGGTTTTTTGCTTTTGTATCCACATGCCAGGGGCGGTTCCGACTTTATTAAAAAGAACGTTACATTTAGACGGTACTAAGGCCTGATCAATGTTAAGTTGGGTTATTTTTCGTTTAAAAAACCCTTCAATAATTTCTGTTACATGTGCTAAAACGTGTTGATCGGTAATTAAATGATCATCAAAATAATCGCAAAATGTTTTTTTGGTAATGTCGTCTTTTGTTGGTCCTAA
>JACMPO010000040.1 GCA_014377455.1 Flavobacterium sp. | reverse complement strand
TCCAACTTTGGTAAATCGATACCTATGTTTGACAATGGTTTCGTATAATTCGTTGTTATTTAAAGCTATTTCACCAAATTTTGTTTTTGACAATTGATAGATATCATATAAATGTCTACTCAATCTATCCACTCTTATTTTGGATGTACTAATTTAGCTGGGAGCTATAGTTAAGAGAAAAACCTTAATTTTAACACATGAAACAAGAAAGAAAAATTTATGATTCAGCATTTAAAAGAAAAGCTGTTGAATTGAGTAATGAACGTTCCAATATTACAGAACTATCCAGAGAACTCGTTATACGCGTTACAATGCTCTACAAATGGCGCAAAGATTATGATAAATTTGGAGTTGGAAGTTTTCCTGGTAAAGGAATTTTGAGACAAACTCCAGAGCAAAAAACCATTAATGAATTAGAAGCTAAACTAAAAGAAGTTGATTTAGAAGTTGATATATTAAAAAAAAGCAGTGTGGAAGTAATAATTAAAATCATCAGGTAATCAAAGTTAATTATTATAATGAATACTAATGTTTTTGAACTAATGGTATAATAAGTCATATTGGTTTTTTGGACTATTAAAAAGTGTGTTATATTTTACCATAACCTGAAAAATCAATCAAATAAATATAACCTCTTTCTTTTGCTGTTTGGGTCCAATTATTTGAATAAGATGTACCATTTTTATCGTCTGATTGTTTAGTTTCTTCATAGGTGTTTACATAGACAGTAGAGACAACAAAACCTGAAAGATTTTTTAAGCCAATTAGTTTGCCCACCATAGTTAATGATAATTGAGCTATTTTTTGCTTATTATGGATAACATACCAAAATGTAAGTGCTCCTTCAGGTTTTTTATTTAGAAAAATTGAATCTCCAATTTTCACATTGTTTCTAATATATTCAAATGAATTTAAACCAAAATTACTGGCACTCCAATACATAGTGAATTTATCTATCCCTTCTATAATCTTTAATCCGAATTTATCCTTAATTTTTTCTTCTTCGAATAAATATGGTTCACCATTTTTTAATGCTTTTTCTCTTTCGTTTTGAATGACAAATAATTGTTTTTTTGCTCTGGTATAGGCTACGTAATACAATCTTCTTTCTTCTTCGATATAATCTTTAATTATATGCACAGCTACCTTGGTTGTAGGTAAATCAGATAGTGAAGCTGGAATAATTACTGCATCATATTCAATTCCTTTTACTTTATGCATGGTAGTTACTATAATTTCTTGATAAATATAATCTGATTTTATTAAACCTATATTTTGACTGTATATTTTTCCAAATTGACCATCATCTTTTTTACTAATTTCTTTTATTAAATCAATCAAATCTTGATAGGTAGATTCATCTTCTCTTTCTTTATCAAATTCCAAAAGGATACAATGGAAAATATCGAGATAATATTCTTCCCAATTTGGATATTTTTTAATCATTTTATTTTTTAAATCTATAAAATCAGAAATATATTTTTTTTCAAGTAAATTTTCTGATTTTTCTTGGAATTGAAAAATGATGTGATAAAATTCTCTTGTTTGATATAGAGAACCTTTAGTTCCTTGAATTCTAATTTTCACATCCTTTATTTTTTCATTTTTAAGAATATTGAAAGCCCTATATACTTCATCATTTGACCTAAACATCACAGCGATTTGCTTATACTTTTCATTATTTTCATCTCTGAAATCAACAAATTCTTTTACTTTTTGTTTCCAATCAATTCTAGTTTCAGCTAATCCAACTATGTTACAATAGTCTTCCTTAATTGTAGGCTGCAAAAAAGCTTCTAATTTAGGCATCTCATATTTGGTGTCATTTAGTGCCAAAAGGTTTTCTGCTTCTTCAAGAATCAATGGATAAGAACGATAATTAATGTTCAAATTTAATTCTACAGGATTGTATATTTCTTTGAATTTTTCATAATAGGGTTTAGGTTCCATTGGTTCTCCTTTTTGAACTCTTTGGTACCCATATATACTTTGATTAGGATCTCCAATTACGCATATTTTGGTTTCCTTTGGACTTGCAATGAATTTTAATAAATCTAATCGTTCATTCGTAATGTCTTGAAATTCATCAACAAACACATACTTAATTAACCCTAATTTTTGATTAATTAATCCTGGTGAGTCATTCATTATTTTGATGAACTCCGGTGTCCAACTTTCAAAATCTAAATCTTTTAATTGTTGACCTAAACAATACTTTGCAAATCCATGAAAAGTAAAAACTTTTAAACTACTGATAAGTTTGGAATATCCTAAACTTTTAAAAAGTTTGGTTAATCTTTCTTTTAATTCTACTACAACTGCTCTATTGTAAGCTAAAACTAAAATGTTTTCAGGATTAATTTTTTCCTCTTGTATTAATCTTGCAATTCTTAAAATTAGTGTGTGTGTTTTACCACTGCCAGGTCCTGCGATTACTTGTATATTTTTATTTAGCTTCGTTTCGAATACTTTTAGCTGTTGTGGGTTTAGAAGTTTGACTTCTTCTTTCAACGCTTCTTCTCTAAATGCTGCTAAAACCGGGTTATTTTCTGAAAAGTGAATTTCAAGTAGTTCTAAAAGTTCTTTTATTGTACCACATTTGAAGAAATTTTTAATAAATTTATCTTGTTCGTGATATGGTCTTTCTGAAAGACATTCTAAAGCAAGTAATCGTAATTGCTTCATTTTTCCAGTATCTAAAAACTCTTCTTTAACAATGTAATCATTAGTTTCTTTGATTTCATCTTGAAACGATTCGGTTTCTTTGATATAGAGTTCAATTCCCATTGGAATTAGACTACCTTCTCCTTTTAAATATCCTAAACCTTTAGCAATAAAGATTAAATTTTGAAAGTATTCATCTCCTTTATTATCTATTCCTAAATCGTTTATTAAATCAATTATATTGAAGCTTGATTTTTGTTTTGTAATATAATTTTTTGCTATTATATTAGTTAATTTAATTAGATCTTTTTTAAAAACATTTATATAATTGTTTTGTTTTTCATTTGATTTTGAACCATTAAAAATTAATTGAGTAGTAATAGGTTTTTCATAACCTTTTTCAAAAACTATTATCGATTTATGCTTTATTTTTGGGATAAAACTTAAAAGTTTAAAAGCAAATTTCGCTCTCTTTTTAATAAAATCATTTTTAGCTTTTTCAGTAAGTTCTTGACTTGTATAGTTATCATTGCCATTTGATCCTTTTTGTTCCTTCCAGTTAAAGTTGGTTGGTTTAAATGTTTCATATACAATAGGTTTTACCAAGTTTTCTAACTCTTCTGGTTCAAAACGCTTTTGACTTCCTAATATAGTTTCTTCTAATATAGTTTCTGAAAATGAAAATGCAGCATTGATAATTGGATAATTATTTGTCTTAATTCCATTGTTTAATTCTGCCATTTTTAGTTTTGTAGGCTCTAATAGTATTTCTCTTTCAACAACTATTAATTTACATCTTTGAGCACTAAAAACAACTTTAAACATTTCAGAAGTGTTAGTTGTTGCTGTAAGTTCTTTTAGTTCACTTATACTAATCATAACAGAATCAGCTTCAGGGAAATTGTTTTTTTTATATTCTATTAAGTTTTGATGTAGTTTAATTAAATTATTTTTTTCTATTTCATTAGTTACAGATCTAAATGTGTGTCCTTGTTCTAAAATACTAATTGGTAAATGAGTAGGAGTAAATACACCTAAACTTAATCTGTTTAATTTTTCAAGCCAATACAGACAAACTCTGAAAAAAGTATCTCTATTGTAACGGTCTTTAAATTCTGGAACATAATCTAATAAATCTAAAGGAAGAGGAAACGAATTTTCATCGTTTTCTATAATTGGCTTAAACTTTTTTACATACTCAAAAACCGCTTCTTTTACTTGGATTAAGTGTGTCCAAGTGATTTGATTTTTATGTAATTTATCTCTTAAATAATTGAAATCTTGAGGCGTATATAGACACTTTGTTTTTATTTGGTTTTCGTCTGAAAACCCGGCTTCTTTTAACATAGTAGCATTTCTTCCCGCTCTTCCAACTTCTTGTAGATAATCTTCAAATGTTGATGACGGACCAAGATGGTAAACAAAATGTATGTTTTTAATATCCATACCCATTCCAAAAGCTTTAGTGGCAACTAGAATAAGTAGTTTTCCTTGTTTAAAGTTTATGTATTTTTCTTCTCTATCCGAACTGTCTAAACCAGCATGAAAAAAATCAATCTTATTGTGTAAATTATTAAGATTATTTTCCTCAAATAAATTATTTAATGCTCTTGATGCTTCTTCTGTTCCTTTTCTTGTTGGAACAAATATTAAAACAGTGCTTTTTGTTTCATTAAAGTTTGCAGAAAGATCCTCCACAATTTTTTTAAGCATTTCTTCCCTATCATATACTTTTTCGAAAGAAATGTTTACATGCTTCCTAATTGGGTTTCCAATATTATTTTCATCAAAGCCTTTTATCATGAGAATATGGTATTGAAATCTTCATATATTTTTTTAGATACTGTTGCAGAAAACAATAATAATGGAAACTTTTCGCTAGCCATTTTTTTGAGATTGTTTATTTCTTTAGCTCCATTGAAATAGTCTGGTCTAAATTCATGACCCCATTGCGAAACACAGTGTGCTTCATCAAAAACTGCATACTCAAGTCCACCATCTGTTTTCAATCTAACGTTTAGTGCCTTTTTAAAACCATTACTTCTAAATCTTTCTGGAGTAACAAATAACAACGAAACTTCTCCACCTGCCATTGCTCTATATATTATTCTTGTATCCGATCCTCTATCGGAATTTAAATATTCTACACATCCGTAAAAACCTTTGTCCCATAGTGCGTCCACTTGATCTTGCATTAAAGCTTTTAATGGTGTAACAACGATGGATAATTTGTTTGTAAAAGCACTTCTTAAAATTGCAGGCCCTTGAAACAACAATGATTTTCCTCCACCCGTTGGTAATGTTATTAATAAATCTGTTTTAGCAGGAATTATATCATTTAAGTATGGAATTTGTTCCTCGTACCATGGTTTTCCATCTAAAAAGATGTCACTTAAAATTTCTTTTGTTCTTTCTAAATCAAAAGGTAACTCTTTCAAAGGTTTTGGGCCATTAATGAACATTTCAATTGTACTTAATTGATTTTCAAAATCAAGTTCGTTACCAACTATAAAACTCCTTGGTTTGGCATTCCATTTTTCTGAAATTTCATTATAATCATTAATTCTAGGATCTAAAATCCAAAGCTTATTTTCAGGGTTATTTTTAAAGGCACTATTTTTTAAATAATTGATAAATGGCGTTTGTAATTTTAAATGGAAAAAGATGTCTTTGAATAATGGCTTTTTAATTTCTAAAGCTAGATTTTGTTCATTTTCGTTCTCTATGTCTTCATTGTCATCTATACTAGATTCGCTATTGTTTTTGAAATCTTCATCAAAATTATTATTGAATAGTGAAGTGTTTTTTACAATAAAGAAATTTTCAAATAGTTTTAGACTTTCAATAATAATATTTAAGGAATCTAAATAATTTGCAACTATTGTTCTGTCAAAATTTGTTATTGCTACTATCATCATTTTTTTTGATGATTTATGCTTGTGTAATAATTCCATTCTTCTCGCCAATGAAGCTTCATTTGATGGAATATAAAACTCTAAATGTCTGAAATAAAGTTCTAAAGAACTCACTTCTTTTTCATTTTGAACGACCAATAAAGTAGGAATGTTTGTTTCAATTATTTGGAAGATTATTTCTTTTTGAAAAAGCCAATATCTACTTCTGTAATTGGTTTCAGGATTAAAGCTAATAAACTCTTCATTGGCATTAGCATCTATTTTTAGTTTTGGGTAGTATATACTATTGCTATCAATTGCATTGTCAATTGAATCTATACAAGAGTATTTATTCTTAAAAAAATCCTCGATTATTTTTTCAAAATTAAAATTCCCCCAAATTTTAAAGTTACTATAATCCTGTTTTTCTATCCAAAAGTTTTCAAAATTATCAGGTATTTCAATACCTAGATTTAAACAATCTTTTTGGTTTAATTCTACATAACTTAATCCCCCACTAAATTTAAGCCAAAATTGATTATTAGTGTTTGTGTTAATTAATTCAGAAAGTTCTACTGCTTTAATACACGTTTTGTTTTCCAATAAAATTTGTTCTTTGTTAATTATGTAAACTTGAATATCTTCTATCATGCTCAAATTTTCTTTGATAGTATAAAATTCGCTACAGTTTACTATTGTATTTTTATCGTTTTTAGAAGTGAAATCTTCTTTAAATGAAACTATTGAAAAAACATCTAAATCATCCTCAATTTTTATCTTTATAGCTGTGCCTATATTACCCCAATACGGTGTTAGGATATTACTAATTTGATAGTTATAGTAATTCTCTAAACATACTTTAGTCCAACTGAAACTAACAGGAAGTTTTTTAACTTTATTGATATCTATTATGCCATAATTTTTATTATTGGTTGTTGAATAGAAAGTTGCATTTTCCAGATTATAAAATGATTTTTTTAAGTTTTCCGGGACTATAATTATATTTTTATTACCCTTATTTTCTTTTAAAACATCATTTAAATTAATTACAAGATCCTCATTATTTGGTTGAGGTCTAAAGAATGATAATTTTTGAAGATTAATAAATTCTTTTGATATCCAATTCCATGAATTATTTACTTTAAGCTGGTTTATTTTTTGAATAATATTATTATCCAAGTATTGATATAGTAATTCTAATTCATTATCAGTCGATGTAACAATTCTAGCAATTTGATTATAAAATAAGCTTAATGTTAATTCTACATCGGCAGTAGAAATATGTTTTGTTTTTAAAGCAAAATTTTTCAATTCAGGACTTATCAACATTTCTATTAAAAAAGTGTCCCAAATTAACTTGTTTTGAAATTCAACAGCATATTTCTTTAATTCAACACAATCGAAATCAACTATATTATGTCCAACAAGCGTATTTTTATTTAGTAACGTTATTTTTTTAAATTCTTCAATACCCTCATTAGTGTTTTCATTGCAATAATTGTATTTAATTCGGTTTTCTTCCCAAGCAATCTCATAAATAGTTTTAGTATCCGTTTCTATATCAAAACAGATTGTTTTGAAAACATTATCAATAGTGGGTATTGATGTTTCTAGTAATTTTGATTGGCAATTATTATCATTATTAGGTTTAACAAACGGAATTAATGACTCTATTTCTTCACTTTCTAGCTCGCTAATAATGTGAATTTGATTTTCTTCATCAACGTCATTAAAAACTGAAATAGCATATTCTTTTGGGAAAATATTCGAATTATTTTCAATCCAAAGTTTAAATTTCAATTCTTCAGAAAGTCTCCCGTTTATATGCTCATTATAGCTATTGGCATCCAGTTGAAAAACAGCGGAATTTACTAGTTGAATTATTTTTAATTGCTCAAAAGAATTAATAATAAAATCACTCTCCAAAAAGGATTTTAATGGTTCGACAAACAAACCTTTATTTCTGTATGTAATGCTGTTTTTTACAAGAAGTTCATGGTTTTTTTCTTCATGTTCTTCAATGTACTTTATTGTAGCAGCTATTATTTTATTATCCCAAAATATAGAAGAGAGTTTATTATCTAAACATAATTTGAAATAATAATTCCAAAATGTTGTATTTTCTAGATTGGTTATTGTAACCCAATCTTTATTTAAATATAACCACTTATTTAAAAATAATTGAACAGTACTTTCATCTATAAAATAACTGCTATTTGACAAATCATTATCAAATTGATTTTTTAATAAAGCTTCAAAATTTTCAGGAGAACTATTTTGCTTAAAAAATGCAATTGTATCACTAGAATTGTCATCTATTATTTCTTGTTGTAGCAAATCAATTACTTCTTCTTTTATTTGTAAAAGGTAGTCTTTACTATCCGATTTGAAATCAACCCGCATGACCATAAGGCTTCTCCGTTGAAAATAAAGGGTTTTAGTAGTAAATTCAAATGGAATTGCATCTTTAGTATTTCTTACCTCAATAATATTCTCAAACCCTTTATTTTTTATAACAAAAAATGATTTAATGAAGTGAGAATTTCCACTATAACTGTTGTTATAATTTCTCTTTTTATTTATTTTAAAAAATCCACTGAAATACGGAGTATGAACATCAGCTGATTTTTTATTTTTATGTAAATTAATAATAATAATTTGGTCAAAATCTAATTGCGCACACTCTTTATCTATCCTATAATTATTAACTGTTGTGTCGCTCAGTCTTTCATTATGAATTGTATTTAAATCATCAATGACCCTGACAAAAGCATGTGATTTATCATTATGAACAAATTTTACATAAGCTAACCGAAGTTCTGTTTCATTTGGTAATTTCTTTTTTAGTTCTTGTAAATTTGCTTTTGGATCAATGCCTTTTTCTTTTACCTCTTTTAATACTACTAGTTCTAGAGGTGATACTCTTTTATCTGCTTCTAATTTTTCTATACCAGTATCATTGGTTAATAAAGGCAACCATTCATTAGGTACTTCTTTAACAAATCGCAAATCAACATCAATACCATTTGCACCAAGAAGTTCTTTTAACTTTTGTGGTGTTATTTTATAGTGTTTGTAGATTTTGGCTAGACTCATTTGATATATCAATGGATAAACTGACACCTTAGTTTTCTAATAATTTACTTCCTTCCAAAATCTGCAGGATTTTCTCCCCAGGCTTTGGTTTCTCATTTTAATAATGGATTTTCATATGTATTGTCGTCTAACCATTTCTCAGCTCTTAATAACATTTCAAACAATTTTTTATTTTTTTCACTTGGTTCATGATTAGTTTTTGCTTTTTTATCTCGCATCCAACCCAATGCAATTTTACTATCGGAATAAATAGGTTGTTGCCAACCTTTTTGTTTGCATAAGGCCAGGGCATGCACTATGGCTAAAAACTCAACCATGTTTATCGTTCCATCTTCTAATGGTCCTAAATGAAAAAGCACTTCTTTTGTTTTAAAATCTATGCCTTGATATTCTACAATACCGGTATTGTTATTCCAAGCGCCATCCGCGGCTATGCTATCTTCTGTAGGACTTCCAATTAATAACAATTCTTCTTTTGATAATTGCGACTCATATGAGCATTTTTACCTATGTATTCGTAACTCGAATCGTTAAATGCTTTTTCTGCCATGGCATGGCTTTCAAATGACTTGAATACAGCACCATCAAAACCATTGGTTTGTGCTTTGCAATCGTCCCAAGTTGTAAAAACACCTGTTTGCCTTCCTTTCCATACCACATAAAATTTAGGTTGCTTTGCCATTCTATTGCTTTATTTTCTATTCTATACACTAATGAAATTAATACAAACTTATTTAAACCATTTTGTTTTGACGCCTCGTGTTTAAATTGTTTGCCGACACGGATTACTTCGTCAGTTCGCTTCGCTCGTGTGCAAATCCGAGTAATCGGGTTAAAAAAAATAAGTCATTTTTATTTGCTTTAACATATAACGATTGTATGTGTTTAGATTATTACATTTCTATATTAAAAAAATATTTCTCTTTAAAGTTATCCAAGTGCTGTTTTAAAAATTTATCGCTTTCAAATTGATTATAAAATTCTAAATATGTAGTGTGATGAAATTCAATACCATTTACGCATTTTATTAATTTTGAAAACTCATCAAGTTCTATTCTGTGTTGTTGATATTGAGAGAACTCTTTAGCATTAAGTGGTTCCCAATAAATATAAATGAGTTTTGCTTTCTTGTTGCCTTTGTTTTTTATAAGCCCGATTGAATGTTTAATAAGTTGGGCTGTGTCTAAATATGATTTTTCATTATTTTTTCTGTAATGACTAATTATATTTTTAAAACCTTCGTCAACTATTGACAAAAGTTCGTCAGAATATGCTTTTGATATTTCTGGTTTTTTCCGAGATAAAGTTTCTAAAAATTTACTCTCAAAGCCTATTACATAATTCTCGTTTTCTAAATAAAAATCCAGGTTTGGTGGTCTGCTCATTCCTGTTGGAAGTTTTTTTTCAAACTGGGCATTTACATTAAAATCTTTTTCGCCAAAAACTGTAAATTTATCAAGATTTCTTTTGAAGAAACCAAAAAAATTAACTCCCAAGGCTGATGATGAATGTAATGCTTGAAATTTTCCATAAAGCTCGTTTCCGTCACCATTTTCAAGGTCAGTCTTAAAGTCATCTAATATAATGGTACTAATTAAATTGTCTGTAAAATGGTTAAGATAACCTTTTTCATTAGCTATCTCTGAACTGTTAACTAGTTGTTTAATTATTTTGGTTCGTATCATTTTTAAATTGTGTTTTGGCTTATTGCAATACCAATATTGCTAATTATTTTATTCTTTACTCCAATTTATGATTAATGCATTTAGCATAACTTAATAATTCAAATTAACATTGTCAAACTGTATTTAATTCTTTAAAGCTAAAACACAATTTAGTTATTTCTTCCATTATATTATCAAATAAAACCCGTTTATGATAATGATTATAATTAGCATCAAAAGTATATGCGCCCATACATTTTATTACAGTTTCATCAACGAGTCTGTCTTTCATACTATCTATTTTGTGATAAAAACAGAAATCATATAAATTGTCTTTAAAAGTATAATAAATGTCCAGTTGATAAATTTTTGTTTTATAATCAAACCCTTTTAAACAGATACCTGGATGACCATTAGCTGTTTTAGCCCATATAAAATCAATATTTTTAAAAGGACTTATTTCTAAGTTTTTTTCTAAAAACTTTTTTAAATAAGTAGTTCTGAGTTCTAAATGATACCCTATAATGGTTTTAGATTGAAGCAGTCTTATATCGTCATTATTGTTCCATCTTATCTCTAAAATGTTACATTTTTGGATTGGATAAAATGATTCAACAAAATAATATTCCCATTGATTGTTAGCATATGAATGTGTTACAATAATTCTTTCTAAAGATTCGGCTACAGTTATATTTTCATTTTGGAGGTCATGAATTTTTAAAATTAATTTTTTTAATAATTCCAATTTGTTTGCATCATTAAATACCCTTCTCCAATTTTCTTTTCTGCTACGCAAAGAATCTGTGACGGTTTTACAAAATGTATAGTTTGATCCTATGTTTACGACATAGTCACCAATACTTAAAAGAGCTCTTTGTAAAAGGTAATTTTTAGTATCTCCTTGGTATAATTCTTCAAGTATATTACCATAACATTCAAAAGAACTAATATCTTGTTCAGCCATTGTAATTATAAAACCAATCTGACCATAAAAATAATTATGCTTCTCAAATTTATAAATTAACGTTTTCCATTTATTGTCAATGATTAAACTAGATTTCAGCTTTTCTTCTTTTAATTGATCTGTATCAAAAAATTTTAAATCGAAATTCTTTGGTACAATTATTTCACTCAATAACATGGATTCTGAAAAGTAGTTTTCAAATAAATCATTAAGACTACCAAGAGCATTAAATAAATTTTCAGGGCTTTGAATATAAGTGTTATAAATTAAATTTCTTAAAATTCGTAACCAATCTTGTAAATGCTCGGAGTTAAATACTGTGGACTTTTCAAAATATTTCAAAATAGCGAAATACATTGTTTGATCCCATAAATTTAATGTAAATGATTCTTTCTTAATGTATGAATCCATTAGTGAAACGGAAGTAAAAGGGCCTTGGATTAAATCATGAATAGCTCCTTTAATAGCTTCATTTTTATTTACATCACAAAGCAACTCAAAAGTATGTTCTATAAATCCTAAAGCATCAATTGAAAATAATTCAAACAATATTTCTTTTTCATCTTCTTGCTTTTTAATTTTAAATAAAAATCTACTTAATGGAATGTATTTTACCTTTTCTTTAGTATATGAATCAGTGTTGCGGATATCTTGTATTAGATTTTTTAAATGTTCCGGCAAGTCTTTATCATTATTTGTTAAAAAATGATAATTAATTGCAATTGTTTTTAAAAAATTGAAGTAAAAATCATCTAGCCCGGTGTAATCAACATTTATTTTTTTCCAGAAAAAATCTAACCATACGGTGTCTATTTTTTTCCAAAATCTTTTTAAGAACTCTTTGTCTTTTTCCAAAATTTGATTTTCAAATATATCACCTGTAGTCTTTTTTGGAGTGAAATTATCTTGTAACCAAGCTTTAAAATGTTCGAAATCAGTAAGCTGTTTTCCTCTTTCATTCATTTTAATATAGAGTTCATCAGATTGATTAAGTTCGTCTAAATCTAGAAAATCTAAAGTAAATGGTAGTTTTTCTATATCAATACTATTAAACTCGAATTCAGGAAATTTTCCAAACTCGTTATGAATTTGCTCTAACATTACTAGTGCACCGTTAATAGTTGCATCGTAGTCCCATTTACTTAAATACCAAGTATAATTTTTTATTTGTTTCTTTAAATTATTTTCTAATTTTTTATTAATCAATTCAATATTTTCAAACTTTGCTAATTCTTCAAAAAATGCTAGAGCAGACTTTCGATTATTATATTTAAAATTAGATATCCAATTCTCATGCAATGTATTTTTTCTCATATTGACATACCAATACAATAAAAATAATGTAGTTAATCGTTGTTGACCGTCTAATGGAATAAATCGAAGGCTATTTGAAAAATCAATTTTTTCAGTATTAATTGAAGATTTTACATCAATATGGAATTGATTAGCATAGTGTTCAACGGTGTATAATAATTTTTCTACCGTCTCTTTGTGCAACTGAATATTTCGCTGTTTGTCTTTACCTTCAATTTTACCATAAACAAACCCTAAACGAATAGGTTCATTATTCATAACCGTATTTACAAGGGCAGTAACAAATTTTTCTCTTATATAGGTCACATTTGGCAACTTGCGTCCTTGAGCATAATCTCTCTGTATTATTGGAATTTCAATAATATACTTTTCAATTAAATTAAAAAAGGTGTGTTTCTGTATCATGCTTTATCTACCAAGAATTCTTTAATTTTATTTTTCACATCTTCAATATATGCTTCTCTATCCATAGTATTCCAATAATTCATTACTAGATTTTCAGATGGTGTTAGGCTTTTTTGAAAAACAATTTTTGATGCGATAGGTATATAAGCTTCTTCATCAAGTTTTTTGTCTAGTTCTAAAATCATTTCACGTTTTTTACGAAACACTTTATTTCCTACTTGAATATTGGTTACGTTATCTAAAAAGCAAAGATTAGAAAGACTGTCTTTATCTAATAATTCTTGTAATTTAGGTTCTATTTGCTTTACTAAACTATTTGATTTATCTAAATCTTGCAAATCAATTTGCTGCCACAATTTTTGTAATCCCGAGTTAGTTTTTAAATCATTTTCCCCTTCTATAATTATTGAAAGTTCTTTACACCAATTTTCTAAATCTTCTAATGATTCAAACCCTTTTGAATTTTTAGCATAAATATGTTCAATATTCCATGATTTAACTTGTTTAAATAAATCGAATGGGAATTTATAATACTTATCGGTTAATTGTGCCACTGCTATATTATAGAGTAACAGAATTGAAAACACACCACTTTTTCCGTATTTTAGTTCATCGGGATTATAGTGCTCCTTAAATATCTCTTTGTCTTTAAAAAACTCTTGCTTTAAAATCTCTTTTAAGTAACTATTTAAAGCATCTTTGTTTGAAGATTGTTTATATTTTTTTATCACTTCATGTATTGAAGTACTAGTAAGATGGACTACTGCACCCATCAAATGATAGGTTTCTCTATTTTGGTACCATTCCTCTAATTGATTGTATAAACCTGATAAGTTACGCCATTCTGGTTTTAAATCGGAATTAAATGCTTTATCATATTCTCTATATGTATAAAAAAGATCTTCTCTTTTTTTTCCTTTGCCTTTTTCAATTTGCAAAAGCACTGTTATTTTATTCGCTAATTCTCTATTATCTTTTTCATTATTAATAAAATTCCAAAATGAAGGGACTTTTAAATGATGTTCAATGGTGTTCCATTCTTCAGCAAACTGATTTTCTTCATAAGATTTTCTTGTTGCATCAGGTATTGTATTGAAATTTAAAACATACAGTCCTTTTATTAACTCAGCTTGATCTAAACTGATTTTTCCGTCGTTAAAGTTGATAAAACTATTCGCAACATTGGTTTCGTCAATAGTTTCTTTATACCATATTACCTTCGTTTTATGTAAAAGTATAAGCTCAAAAGCTATTTTATTTTCCTCATTTTGAGAAAACCAATATTTAATAAGGCAAAAAGCTTTAAAAAAATAGAAATTATCAACGTTATCAATTATGTCATAATTTTGGATAAAATCATTTTTCCAAAAATCAGAAATATTTTTATCTAAGGTATCTTCTTTAATCTCCATAAAGTTAGGTAAATCATAAGAATTGATATTTCCCAGGAATTCATTGTATCCCTCTTCATCCCCTCTAGTTTCATATTTAATGAGATAAAAATTTTCATTTAGCAGGTATTTTAATATCAGATAAATAGTTGTAGTTCTCTGCTGCCCATCTATTAATTCAAAAGTATTATCGTTTTTTTCTCTTACAACAAGTGGTTGTAGACAATAAAAGCTTTCTTTTTTGCTGTCAAAAGATATTATGTCTTCTAATAATGAAAATATCTCGCGCATACCCCAGCGATACCCTCTTTGGTATTTATCGATACAAAAGGTCAACCCTTTGAGTTCGTTTATCAATAGTAGTGATTCTTTAATCTCCATTTTTATTTCTTACTGTTTCCTTTGATATGAAAGGTTAGGTGAAATAATAACCCTAAATCTTGGATTGAATCTTAATTTTTCGATTTTGTCATTTTCTTCTTCAGAATTTAATCTATTTTTCTCTACAAAATCAGGTTCAATATCAGTAAAAGGTTTTAATGATTTCCATTCTCTATCAGTTTGAATATCATATAAATCATAATTTTTGATTGTATTTTTATCCAAATCTGTTGCTTGTAACATTTTTAAGACTTCTGCTTTTGTCTTGTTTAAAAAACAACAAGGAATAACAAACCAAGGAAGAGCTTTATCCGGATGAAGCTCTAAAAATGTAGGTATTGCCCAAACACCACCTTTAAAATTGTTTGCTCTTATGTTTTTTGCATTTGAAATTGAACAACCATACTGTTCAATTTCAAAATTAATGTAACAAAGATTTTTAGATGGAAAATTATTCTTCACGTAGTTATATAGTAAGTATAAAGGAACTCCACCTTTTCTATCTGCATAATCACAAAGCAAATCTATTTGGTTATTACCACTAACCTCATGATTCATAAATGGATAATTTCCATCTATCATTCCTGCCCTTTTAAAACCTTTATGATTTATAATTTTAGCTTGCACTGCAAAAAACAATATACCATCTGTCGTTTCTACAAATAGCTCTATATCATTACCATTTGTACTTTCATTGACAGACTCAAGAATGTCTATACCCCATGTTCTAGGCAAAAGCGAATTATATAAATCTTTAGAAGTATGAAACTCGAAAATTAAATTTTGAGTTATAGTTGTCTCCCAAATTTCAAGTCCTCTCCTTGTTCTAGCATAACCAATTCTGTCCCAAGTTTCTTGAGCAAAATATTGAAACCAATTGCATACCGATGGTATCATTGCTAATTGCTTGGCTTTTTGTATTAATTTTTCGGTCATATTCTTTAATTATCTTTTAGACTCACTGTATTAATCCTCCTCAAAATTCAATCCCAATTGCTTTGCCGATTCTTTTACAATTTTATATTCTTGGCTGGATTCGGAAAGTGGTTTGGCTGATGTGGATTTTCCTTTTATTCTGATTTCTATTTCGATGTTGTTTTGCGCTAATGGCATAATGAAACTTTGGAATAACTGGGTGTATTGCTCCATTGGGACTTTTCCGGAAACGGTAATGGTGTTTATGGTTCTGTTTTCGGTTCCGGATGGTTCCGGTTCGTTAGCTCTTCCTAGTGTTGGTTCTGGAATTGTTCCTCCTAGTGTTGGTTCCAGATTTGGTGTTGGTTCCGGTGTAGGTTTTTGGCTTTTGTCAACTAACCAATAACTTGGATCATTTAGGTCGAAAAAAGGAACTGTTTCTCCAAGATAATATTTATTAAAAGTTTTTCCGTCACCTGATGCAATACAAAATTCGTTGTTGGCACAATAACGTAATAGGCTTTTTGCAACTGCTTCTGTTCCGGTAATCATTGGTTTATCATCAAAACGAAGGAAAGTTTCATAAACGTCTCTTGCTTTGATTGGTGCATCAATTGTTGGTAACAGGTTGTTTTTTGACAATAAATTTAATCCGACCATATCTAACAACCATTCTTCCTCTTTTAGAATATCTATTACATTTGAATTTATGTGGTTTTCGATGCTGTCTTTGAATTGTTTTAATTGAATGCTCTGACAACCATTTTTAACGGAAAATTTACTGATTGTTGCGAAAGTAGTTACCAATGAACTATCAGTACTTTTGCCAGCTTCACCCATTCTTTTCTTAAGGTCTTCTTTTTGGTCGTATTCTAATGTGGAGTTATAATCAGAACTAATTTTTTGGCAAGCCAAATAATCCCTAATGTCTGATTGCAGTCTTCCAGAAGCACTGTCAGAAGCCACTAAAAACAAAATCGTGTTTCGGTAAATTCGTTCGCTATTTCCTTTTTTAGTTGCTATTTTTTCAATTAGAGTTTTGGTAATGTTGCTTGGGCCTTCATTAGAGGCCGTGTATTTTGGATGTAAAATAACCAATGTTGGTTTCGCTTGTTCCGGAATATCCTCTGAAGGATCTACCAAAACATTTAATAATTGAATTAGTCGATTGTTGGTTTTTTCCTTTAATCGTTTTAAGACTTCAGCATAGATGTCGTCTAGTTTAACATCTTGTTTACCTTGATTAATCAACATACTGATATTTGGTTTTATATGAAACCAATATCTTTTTCCTGCATTTCCCGTTTGTGCATAATACAAATAGTACGCAGAATTTTCTAAATCACTCAAAGCTCCATTGATACTGTTGTGGTTAAATCCTCCTGGAGCCAACAAATGCAATTTCAATTCCGGAACGGAAAGTCCTTTGTTGCTTCCTTCGCTGCCAAATGAATTTAACAATATTACTGTTGCAATGGATTGGGTTAAATAATATTGACCGTATTCCGGTTTATTATTGTCAATTTTAGTTGCATTAGCACTAGATCCTGCAATATCGGCGGATATTACACTTTCATATCCATTGCCATTTAGTTTTTTTAATTGACTTGTCAATGTATCTAAATTTGGCAAATTGACATTTCCGGAATGGATTAAAATATTAGTTCCTGATAAAGACTGTTGTCTCTTCCAGAGGTCACTTACAATGGCTGCCAATAATCGCAATACCCCTCTAGTTCGTTGGAAATTATTGTTGCTTGCCCATTTAATTTTAAAAATATCTAC
>JACMPO010000232.1 GCA_014377455.1 Flavobacterium sp. | reverse complement strand
TTTGCATTTTTTTATTTTTTTAAATTATAGATATTGATACCCATAACTTGAAAAAATCACCCAAGCATTTCAAAAATAACTTTGAAAAGTAAAAAGAGGCTGTCAAGCCTCTTTTTCTTTTATATTTTTTATTTGTTGAATACACTTGTGTTTTTGATTGCTTGCTGTATGTTTATTTTTCCAACCCATCTTTACCATTAGGCTGTCCATAGGTACTTCATAAAAAAATAAAGCCATTAAAACATTTTGGCAATTTTTTGTGATTTTTAACAGCCAACTTTCAACTTTTTCTTCTTTTGATTTTACTGGTTCAAGTTCAAAAATATCAGATTCCGTTTTATAGTTCACCAAACTTAATTCATCATCTGCAAATTTAATTTTATTATCTCGAAGTCGTTTGAGCCATAAATTTTTTGCAACTGCATACAGATATGTTTTTAAACTGGAAGTCAAAATGAAATTTGGTTGTCTTACCTTTTGAAGTAAAACAATTATAGCCTCTTGAAAGATGTCTTCTGCATCTTCATTATTTCCAAGATTTTGTTTTATGTAAGAAGCAACAGAAGGAAAATAGAATTTATAAAGTAGCTCAAATGATGAGCCGTCTTCCGTTTTAAGTTTGTCAAGTAATGTATTGTCAGATATAGTTTGCATTGGCCACAAATTTAGTTATTCATTGATACCCAAAGTCCGAAATTATCACCCATCTTTTCAAAATATTTTTTGGATTTTCGTCTGAGTGTTAATGGTTGCAGGGTGTCGCTATGCAATGACCGCTAACGGTTTCGGGCTTGGCGAAGGTGGCGATTTTCACCACAAATGTTAATGCGGAGAACCAATGTTTGATTAACCACAAATTTGTCTGCGGAGAACTGAACCGCCACTTTTGCCAAACCCGTGTTAGCGGTTCGTTGTTTTACCAAGGAATTTTCTGACCTTTAAAATCCAAAAAACTGCCGCTTTGAGTAATTGTCAAATTATCAATTACATTTAGCATAAACTGTACCGAAGCTGTTGGGGTTAGCGTAGCATTGTGTCCCCCCAAGTCAGTTTGTACCCAACCTGGATGGAGGGCGATAATTGATACATTCCTTTGAGATAAAGCCGAACACACTTTTTTTACTCCCATATTCAATGCTGCTTTACTCATTCCATAACTTAACCCAAAAGTAAGGTCAGATGCATAAGTTATAGAACCAAGGTCTGAAGAAATACAAATTATTTTTGCATTACGATTTTGTGTTTTAAAATAATTGCTGAAAGCCTGAATAAGAAGTATTGGTGCAATTGCATTAATATTCAGTATTTTAGATATAGTAGCCTGACTGAAATAACCAAGTGTTTCCGAAGGTTCAGCTATTCCTGCATTTAAAATTAGCACATCAATAAATAAACCTTTTTCAATTAATTTTTTTGGTAATGACATAATTGCCTCTTCATCTGCAACATCTAAGGGGTAAATATCAAGGGTATTGTCGCTTTGTTTTAAAGCTAGCTCATTCAACTCAGTAGCATTTTTGGGGTTACGACAGCAAGCAATTACAGAATCTCCACGATTTAAGAGTTGTTTTGTAAAAGCTAAACCAATTCCTCTATTGGCTCCAGTAATTAAGTATAATGACATAGTTTTTAATTTTTTTAGGTTCTATATACATTCAAATGAAAGTTATGGAAGTCGTCAACCAATTATGACGACTTCCACTTTTAACAAACAAATTCCAAATAAATTGACATAAGAACTTTGTTAATTTACAACCTTTTTTTAACTAGTAAAGTTGATAAAATTTTGCTCAATAAATTCCTTTGCAGTTGTTGGCTTCTGCCCAGTAATTAATTTGTAGTCCTTTGTGCTTTTTGTAAACTTGCCTGCTTCAATAGCTTCATACAAATTGCCCATAAAGTCAACTAACGGTTGTGGTAAATCGTAACTAAGTAAAGTAGCTTTATATTCTTCGTTACTAGGAGCAACGTTTGTAACCTTTTTTCCTAAAACATTGCTAAAGATTTCGGCAAACTGTTCATGACTTAGCTCTTCACTTCCTGTAAGTGTATACTCTTTTGTATAATGCTTTTCAGGATTTATCAAAATGATTTCACTTGCATTAGCCACATCGTTTACGTCTATGTATGATGTCTTACTATTTTTGGTAGGCAAATAGATACTGCCGTTTTTTATGGCTTGTATATCATAATTGATAAAGTTTTGAAAAATAAAATTGGGTCTTATAATGGCATAATTTATTCTGCTTGCCACTACTGCCTTTTCAGCTTTTCCAAAAGTGCTTTCTGGATTTCTGTCTGTTCCATACAATGTCGAAAGTAAAATAAATTTTACACCTGCTTTTTTTGCTTTATCAACAAAAGGAAAAATCTCTTTGTCAAATGAAGCATAATTAGGAGGCGAAATTAAGAACACCTTTTCAATGCCTTCCAAAGCTTTATCAAATGTTTCTGGCTTACTCCAATCGAAGGATTCGCCTAATGATACTGCTCTGGTAGCAATGTTGTTTTCTTGAAGTTTTTTTAAAACGGCACTTCCAAACGCTCCTGTTGAACCTGTTACTAAAATCATTTTTGTTTTTTTTTAATTAATTAAATTGTTACGCAAAGAAACTAATAATAGTTTACTTTTGTAACTGTTACCAATTGGTAACGATGAAAATAGTAGTAACCTTTACGTAACAAATAGAATGACTGATTTTAAAGAAGTAAGCGACTGTCCGATAACGACAACGCTTGCATACATAGGCGGAAAATGGAAGACCATAATTTTATACATTCTAGACAACAGAACACTTCGATTTGGAGAAATTTCAGCACGGATTCCTGCTGTTTCAAGAAAAGTGCTCACCGAGCAATTAAAAGAACTTGAAAGGGATGGATTAATAAGTCGTAAGCAATTTAACGAAACCCCACCAAGGGTTGAATATTGTATTACCGAATTCGGGAAAAGTCTGAAAGATGTGTTAGCCCAAATGGAGCTATGGGGAATGGAATTGAAAAATCACCAAACAAAAACAAGTAAATAATTCTTGTTTTAATATGATTTCGGGCTTTTTAGTTGTCGCATACAATGACCGCTAACGTCAGTTCGTCCAAAAACCTTAATTTCCATCCAAACTAACATTAATTAAACCCAAATATACTACTTTTTATACACGGTCAAAATGCAATTTACAAAACCTAACTTGTTTATTGGAAAATATAAATTGGCTTATAACGGCTTTAAAAGCAACGTAAAACTCACCAAATAAAAAGCGTGTTTTGTTTGAGAAAAAGAGGAAGAAATAAGGAGGAGGTTTTTAGACAGTTTGACGTTCCGCCGCTTCATGAAGTTGCGAACTTCGGACCTGATTATTTTCCACTAAAATAAATATTCTTGCGAAACGTGAACGTGAATTCACAACAAAATTCGCAATTTCTTGAAACGGCTGTTAGCGGCTGCCTTTATTTCTTTTTTTCAAAGCAATTTCATTTCTCTCAATGCTTTTCCGTTTTTCAATTTCAATTTCTTCTTTTTTATAACTTTTATACATCCACAATGTAAATGCTAAAATCATAATTCCCAATATCAAAGCACCATTCCCATCTATTGTCTGAAATTTTATATCACCATTTTTCCTGAATAAATATCCGCTAGATGAATTTTCAGTTAGCTTTAGAACGATGCCACTTGTTAATATAAATAACCCAACCAATAAAGATAATTTGTACAGTATTTTATTGATTTGCATTTTCGTGTAGTTATTAGGGATTTTTCTGAAGGTTGCCGCTAACGTCAGTTCGTCTAAAAACCTTAATTTCCATCCAAACTAACATTAATTAAACCCAAATATACTACTTTTTATACACGGTCAAAATGCAATTTACAAAACCCAACTTGTTTATTGGAAAATATAAATTGGCTTATAACGG
>JACMPO010000039.1 GCA_014377455.1 Flavobacterium sp. | reverse complement strand
AGGAACTAATTCTTTTATCGTTTTACCAATTACATTATTTAAACCAGATTCTTTATTGAAAACTGAATTTGTTTCTAAATAACGAAAATCGACTGGCTTATTGTTAGTATCATAAATCATCTCTACAATAGACAAACCTTGATTCATGGTTTCAAACAAACTATGATATTTTTGTTCACTTATTTTTAATTTTATTTCATATTCTTTTTGGTTTGTAATATCTGTACTAGCAAAAAAAATACTACTTAATTGACCCTCATTATTAAATTTTGGGAATGATTTAGTGAGAAGCCAAAATGATTTTTGTGTATTTTTATCTTCAAATTGAATTAAAACTTCTGCAGGTTGACCTGTTTTTAAGGTAATCGAACTACAACTCTCGTCGGCTCCAAGTGGCGCACCAGATTCATTGTATAAATTGAAACGTTTATCCAACTTTTCACGAAATTGATAAACATCTTTTTCTTTTAGAACTTCCTCTACAGAATCATAACCCATTTGTTGTGCTCCAAGAAGATTAACATATAATATTTGACCTTTATTGTTTAAATGATAAACGCCAGAAGGTATATTATTTAAAGTGATTTGAAAAAAATCTTTTGAATCTCTAATTTGATCTTCATTAATTTTAAAATCTGTAATATCTCTTGAAATTGATATAATTTGTTGTACCGATTCTACATCAGATTTGATGGGAGAAAGTACGACTTCCATCTGTTTTAATTTGCCATTAAATGTTTGACATGAAATTGTAAATTTTACATTTTCGCCAGATAAAGCTTCATCAAAAGAAGCTTTTGCTAAGTCATAGTTTTCGATTCCTAAAATGGTGCACCAATTTTTATTTTTAACTTTATCAAAATGGTCAAATTCCAAATGGCGTAAACCATTTTGATTCATATACATAACATCACCTGTACTGTTTAGTACTATAACGCAATCGCGATTAGTTTCTAAAATAGTCCGATTAAATACTTCGTTTTTCTCGTTTTGCTTGCTTAAAGTCACAGTTTCCGTAACTTCTGTTCCAATCATTGTAATACCATAAATTTCATTTTTATCATCTCGCAGTGGCTTGAAAATAGAGTTAAAATAAGCAATTCTTACTTTTCCATTTTGATTTAATTCAAGTTTTAAAACCTTACTGTAATTTGAAAAATCTTGAGATAAAACACTTAGTAGATTTTCTTTTAAATCTATTTCGAGGTCTGGGAAAATTTGAAAAAAAGGAAAATTGATTACTTCATTAGCGCATTTATTCCAAATTTCTAATGCAAATTTATTTGCAGTTTCTATTATAAATGAGGTTCCAACTAGCGATACTATTAAAACTGGAATTTGCTGGATAAGGTTTTGAAATTTAATATCATTACTACTTTGATTTGTAATTTCGATTTCTCCAGTTTTACTATTTTTAATATTTGTTGTGTTCATTTTGGTTTTAAAAATATGAAATTCTGGTAAAATTTGAAATGTAATTTAATTAAAAAAATCAAAAAAAAATTCAAAATGTTTGTAAGTAAATTTAAGTATTTTTCTTATAATCTAAAGTAGAAATTTCTATCGAAAAAAATAATTATGTAGTAGTAGTATTATTTATTCAATCATAATTTTTTTAGTAACGCGTTTATCATGAGCTTGTAAAATCCCTAAATACATTCCTTTAGACAAATTAGTAAGCGAAATTGATTCAATAAGTTTTGCATTTGTAACTGAAGTATTGAAAACAATTTTACCATTAATGTCAATTAACGAAAAGGTATAATCGCTTTCATTTAAAGAGCCTGAATTGATATTTAAAATATCTAGAGCTGGGTTAGGAAAAAAACTCACGTTAAAATCTGATGTGAAATTTTCTGAATTTAGCACATTTGAACTTGCCACTGCAAAATGTAACGTTGCTCCTATTGTAGCTTTTGCAACATTAAAATTATAAACAGGATCCATATAAATTAAAAAGTCACTGGGTGTATGCTTGTGAGTAGTTTCGTTAGTTTCAAAAAGTCCCGTTATGATTTCATTATTGCTTTGAAAGGACATATAATCTGAGGCATAAGCATAAGATAAATAGGTTTGTAAAGGAGAATACAATCCTACACACGTAAGTAATTGATTAGTCATGCTTGCAGAAATTGCATTATTTGTAGAAGGGGAATTATTTGTGTCTTTTTCGCAGGTAATCGTATTATTTGTTAATCCAGCGACGCCACCAACTTCGTCTATGTTTAATACCAATCGGATATTCATTTTCGGACTTGTGGCATTAACAATTGAAGCTACATAATGTTTACTTCCATACAATCCGTCTTCTTCACCAGAAAAATTTATAAATTTTATGGAATATTCTGATGGTATATTTTGTAATAATCGAGCTGTTTCTAAAATACATGCAATGCCACTTCCGTTATCATTAGTTCCAGTGCCTCCAATTGAATCGTAATGTCCGCAAATAATTAAAAAAGTATTTGGATAAAGTGTTCCAATTTTTGTTACAATTAAGTTTTTGCAAGTGGCTGTCGATCCAGAATAAGTATAGGAATCTTCCTGAATTTGAGCTGTGGAATAACCATAACTTAAATATTTGTTTTTTAGCCAGTCCAAGGTATTTTGTAATTGCACGGTTCCTCTTCTTTTTAATCCTAATGCTTCAAATTGTGACAAATCATCATTTATATTGGTTTGAGAACACTGATTTACAACAGCAGCATAACTTTGATTAAAGATTTGACCGTTTGAAAAACTGATTGTAAAACAACTTATTAAAGTAAAAAAGAGTTTCTTTTTAATGAATTTAAACATTACAATTTTTGGTTTAATTGATATATAGTAAACAAACTTACTAAATAATTATGAATAATAAATAAGTATTTTGAATGCTTAAAATATTCAAATTAATGTACTTAATATTTTTTAACAAAACCTTATTACTTCCATAAAATTATTTTGGCATATAAATTGGAATATCATAAATATCAGATAAATATTTTGATCGAGGAAGCTGAAAATCGAACGAGTAAGCAAACACTAAATACGAAATATCATGAAAAAAATTACACTTTTAGTAGCAAGTGTTTTATTATTAGGAAACCATGCAAAAGCATCACCAATGCGTAAAAGTACAAGTATTGATTTCGCTTCAAATTATAATTATAATGAACCGATAACATTTACAGAAAGAGGAATAGAATTTTTTGTTTTCCTAAATGGAGACTTCGATTTCAATACTCGACCAGAAGATTCTCAAGGTGATTATCAATATAAGCAAGCAGGACGACGAACTGCAGATGCAAATAGAGGAAATAATATTCCAGAAAATTATGGAGTTTTAATTGAACGTGATGGTTTTGGTCGAGTTCGTAGAGTGGGAAACACATTTATTAACTATGATTTTCAAGATCGAGTTACCAGAATAGGAAGTATTTACATGAGATATAATCGGTTTAATTTGGCGCAAGTTGGCGGATTACAAATTGTTTATAATCGATTTGGAGAAATTATAGATGTTTTTGGTCAAATAAAAGGACGTCGAAATGGATTTATAAACGGTTACAATAGTTCAAATTCTGGTTACGCCTCAAATTATAATGATGATTTTCAAGACTACCATACATCTAATTATAATAATAACGATTACTACTATTATAAATCAGATGGAACTCGTGAAAAAATTGAAGAGGAAAAAAAAGAAAAAAAATAGATTGATTGGTTAGGTTTGTTTGAAATCCTGCTGATTCTGGGAAGATGAAGCAGGATTTTTTTATGAATTAATTTTTAATTTTTTAATTAAATTATCAATCACCTCGTTTACCTCTTGCGAAATACGAAGTTTATAATGTGCAACTATATAAAATATTGATATTAATGCCGATTTTAAAATGATATTTATTAAAAAATGAAATGGGAAATCCCAAAAATAAAATATCAAAAAACAAACTGTTATAATTGCTAAAGAATAAACCGTTTTTATTGTAAATGGATATAAATTCATCTTTTTTACCACAAATAATAGTTTGATTGTATTGTAAATTAAAACCGTTATTAAGGTTGCAAAGGCTGAACCTTCAATGCCGTATAAAGGAATAAAAATCATATTTAAAATAATCATTAAAGCAACTGTAATTATTCCAAAAAGCAATACCGTTCGATAATGTTTTGTGTTTACAATAATGGAATTATTGTTGCCAAGCAATACATCATAGAATTTTGAAATTCCAATCATAAAAACTACCCAAATACCGCCACTGTAATCTTTTGGGATTAAATGATACAACTCTTTTATATTTAAAAAAATAAGCATCATTATAAATCCACCAATAATTTGAAGATTTATGGCACTTTTTTTATACAAATCATTCAGTTCCTCGTGCTTATTTTGAACCATTAATTTAGCTGTAATTGGCGCAACAATTTGCGTCATAGCGCGACTTGGTACTGATATAACTGTTGAAATGAATATAGCAACAGAATAAAGCGCATTTTGGCTTACATGTAAGTATTTTGCAATCATAACCTTATCGAAATCTATAAGCATTACCGCAACACCACCAGATACAATTATGAATAACGAATAATAAATTAAGTCTTTTACATTGTCAGGAATTATAAATCGAAGTACTGGTTTTTTTACAGAAATTGCATACAGCTTCATTCCTACAAGTTGTACAAAATAAGCGAAAGCAATACTGTAAACGCATCTGTCTTTAGATATCAAATCGAAATGAACACCTATCAATAAAGCCATTACAATTAATCGGACAAAAACTTCGCTAATAAAATTTCCAATTACCGATTGCATGTGTACTTTTACCCACGCATAAAAAACTTCAAAATAAGCCATAAACAAGCCCACAACTGGAATAAGCCAAAAAAACGGTTTTAATGAAGGGTTTTTAGCAATCCACGAATATGAAATAGAATCATAAAAAAAGTAAAATCCCAATCCAAGTGGAACTATTAATACCAGTGGTAAAATCAACATAAAAGTTAAGAATTCTTCTTTTTCTTTTTCGGTTTTATAATGCGAAAAAAATCTAATTAATGTATTTTGAACACCAAAAGCCATGAGTGGCATCATGATGTTAGCACCCGAAAGAATTGTAGTTACAATTCCGTAGTGCATTTTGCCAAGAAAATTAGTGTATAAAAACAACGCATTAATTGCGCCAATCCCAAATCCGAAAAATGTGATAACAGTGTTTTTAATGGATTGTGATTGTACTATTCCCATGTTTTGCTAATGGTAATTTTTAGTTTCTGGTTATCAGTTTTGCTAATTGCTCTGTCAATTTTTTTCTGGAATATTGTTGTAATCCTACAGGATTAACCTTTAAATTTTGATTTAAGTAGAGATTATAATATGATTTAATCAAATTTTTTAAAGCTTCTTTTTGGTCATACGTAAAAAAAACTCCCGTATTTGTAGATTTTATTATGGAAGTAAAATCAGAATCTTTTGGACCAATAGCTATTATAGGACGTTCAGAAACCAAGTATTCAAATAATTTTCCTGGAATAATACTTTTAGTATCTTCTGAATTTATTTCAATTAATAACAAAACTTGCGATTTTCGTTGCTCAACAACTGCTTCATTGTGGGAAACATAGCCTAAATTATTCAAATAATTATCTAATTGATATTCCGAAATTGATTGCAATACTTCTTGACTTACAGCACCAATTAATTTGATTTCTAAATCATTTTGAAAACTAGGAATTTCATCAACTAATTCGGCTAACGACCGCCATAAAATCTCTGGATTTCTTTCTGACAAAAAAGAACCAATATGCGCCAAGCTGAATTTAGAATCTAGTATTTGTTTATCAACTTTTTCAATATCATATCCATTGGTAATAACCTCTATTGGTTTAGATGTTAAGGCTTGAAATTCAACTTTCGTAGTGTTACTTGTTACAATTATTGTATCAGCACCATTTAAAACTTTACGCTCTAATTCTTTATGCTTTTTTTGAGCCGTTACAGATAACTTCAACTGTTTATGATAGCCAATTGTGGTCCATGGATCGCGAAAATCGGCAAACCATTTTACATTCAAATCTTGTTTTAATTGCAATCCAATTAAATGTAAGGAATGTGGTGGTCCAGAAGTTACAATAGTATCAATATTATGTTCTTGAATGTATTTTTTTAAATACTTTACCGATGGATTTACCCAAAACTTTCGGGCATCTGGAATGAATAAATTACCACGAATCCAAAGCATTGCCTTCTCTAAAACAGATTGTTTTTTTTTGTTTGGAATAATTCCCGAACTAATTTTTTTGGTTTTATTTTGAGATAAAAAACCTGCCAATTGATAGGGTTCGAATATTTTGTTTTTAAGAATAATTGCTTTGTTTGAAACTTCACTCAGCAAACCTTCATCAGTAATTGGATATGTTGGATTTTCCGGTATGTAAACTATCGGTTGGATATTAAAATCGGGTAAATATTTTACAAACTTTAACCACCGTTGTACTCCTGGACCGCCAGCTGGAGGCCAATAATAAGTAATGATTAGAAGTTTTTTTGGTGCTGTTTTCAAATTTAGGAGTTAGATTTTTTATTTATTTTTTCTAACTCTTCAATATCTAAAATATCTTTTGGTCTGTTTGCAGCTTTTTTTGATATAATCAAATTGTCATAATCTAAAAAATAAATAGGAATGCCACTAATTTCTGTAATGTATGCTTTTTGAAGTAGTTGTTGAAAATCGACAGTCTCAAGACCTTTAACCGATGTCATAATATCCAATCGCAAATTGAAATTTAAGGTAATATCAGTCCAACCTGGAATAAATTGCATTGTTTTTATATTCTCAAAATCGCCTATTCCTAATTGTTTTAATGCTTCTCGCAAATTTTCTCTGTTTTCTATAGAATCTTCAATAAATATATCAATATCACCTGTATTTCTTCCATAACCGTAAATATTGACAGCAAATCCTCCAATGGTCAAATATCTGACATTATTTAAAGATAAGTATTTCCAAACTTCAATTATCTGACTATTCATTAAATTACTTTGATATTTTTTTGGCTGTTTTTAAAAGATAAGAAATTTCAATTATTGCCATCAATTTTTCAAAACGTTGTTGTGGCGTCATAGTTCTAATTTCTTCAATATAACGAGCTTCCATTATAGATGGATGCGCATGATTTAATTTGATTGATTTCATATTTAACAAAATATTTAAGTCAAATTTACAAAATTATCTATAATTAATTCAATGCTTTCTTTCTTTCAAAATAAATTCCTCCAACCAATAAAATTAAAATTCCAATAGAACTTATCAATGTTATTATACCGCCAGTTTTTACAACTTCTGGTTCAAACTTAAACTCGATTTTGTGATTTCCGGCAGGAATAAACATGCCTCTTAATGCATAATCAACTTCAAGATAATCAGATTTTTTATTATCAATATAAGCATTCCAACCATTTTTATAATACATTTCTGAAAAAACTGCAAAACCATTATGAGCGTTTTTAGAACTATACTTTAAACAATTTGGTTTATAGGCATCTAATTTTATAGTCGATAAACTATCAACTATATAAGGTAACTTGAGTTCCATTGATGCACTATTTTTTTCTTTTAGAGTTATAGCTATATTTTTTGAATCAAACTTAGCCAAAGCTTTCATTTCATCATCTGCATTTTTAACAAATTTTATATCTTTAATAAACCAAGCATTTCCATTTGCACCAGGATTTTTTACAGCTACTGGTGCTCCAACAGAATCGGTTTGTATAAGATATTTTACATTTAACATATCGATTACCTCTTTATTATTATTCGCAATTTGGTAATCAAATAATTCCTGCATTTTTCTTGGTTTTACAGCACTGTAGCCACCAATGGATTTATGAAAATACGAAGCTCGTGAACTGGAAAGGTTTCCATCAACTTCAAGAACTCTGTAATTTGTAGTATCCTGCAAAATTTGATTATCGGCTGTAGTAGCTTCAAATGGAACATCAACTTCTTGAGCACTCACAAAATCTTTAGTACTAACGTAGTTTTTATCAATAAAAACTAAATCGAAAACCATAAATAATCCAATAACAATTATCGCAGTATTTTGCGAAAATCTATTTTTTATATACATCCAAAGTGCACCAAAAGCAACCAAAATAAAAAATCCAGAACGTAATAAATCGGCAGTAAACATTGTTCTTCTGTCATCTTTCAGAGCATTCATAAATTCTGGACCATACGATTTTATATACATACTGTCATTTCCACCAGCAAAATTAAACATGCTTTTACTGAAAAATAAAAGTACTATTAATCCTATCGAAGTCACTCCAGCTTTCCACAAACTGTCCCAGCGCTTTTCATTATTAGCAGAAAAAAAGGAGTGTAATCCCATTATTGCTAATACGGGAATGCATAATTCTAATATAACTTGAATCGATGATACAGCTCGAAATTTGTCATACATTGGGACAAAATCTATAAAAAAATCGGTAAGCGTAGAAAAGTTTTTTCCCCAAGATAAAAACAAAGAAAAAATGGCACCTGCAAGAAAAACATATTTTATTTTTCGTTTGTCATGATACATGCAAAGAACAAATAGAAAAAATACTATTGCTCCAATATAGGCTGGAGCGGCCACAATGGGTTGATCGCCCCAATAAGTTGGCATTCCATCTTCGGCATATTTTTCAGCTTGTTCTTTAGATATATATTCACCTTGTCCTACTTGTTGCTGTTGTAAATATTGAACAATTTCGGAATCTTTTCCAAGGCTTTCACTATTTCCGCCGCCAAAAAGTCTTGGTGCAATAAGATTTAAACTCTCTGCAATTCCGTAACTGTATTCGGTAATATAATCTCTGTTGAGTGTTGTGTTGCTAGTTTTTGGAGTACCATCGGCATTTAATTTTAATTCTGATTTTCCTCTCGTACTAAAACTCGTATACTCTTTAGTAGCTAAAATACCAGTTGCATTGCTTCCAATTGCAAATAATAATGCAACCAAAAGTGTTACTCCAATTTTTGCAAGTGACTTATAATCTTTCTCTGTAATAAAAATATAAGTGTAATAAAGTGTTATAATAAAAAGTAAGAAGAACAAATAATACGTCATTTGGAAGTGATTTGCATTAAACTCCAGTGCTAATGCAAACAAGGTAACTAAACCTCCAATAATATATTTTTTCCTGAAAACCAATAAAAAACCAGCTATTACAAGTGGCATGTAAGCAATTGCATGTGCCTTTGCATTATGCCCAACTCCCAGAATCACAATCAAATAAGTAGAAAAACCAAAAGCCAATGCCCCAAAAAAAGCTTTAAGCGGATCAATTTTTAATACCAGTAATAAACTGTAAAAACCTAGAAAATATAGAAATAAATAATCTGCTGGACGCGGTAAAAACCGAATGGCATCATCTAAAGCACCAATAAAATCATAAGGATATTTAGCCCCAAGCTGATACGTTGGCATGCCTCCAAACGCCGCATTTGTCCAGTAAGGTTCTGAATTTTGTGAGGCTCTAAAATCGTTCTGCTCCTTTGCCATTGCTGTAAATTGAACAATGTCGGACTGCATTATTTTTTTTCCCTGCAACACCGGATAAAAATAAATTAGAGCTATAAAAATAAAACCTAAAAAGGCTAAAAGGTGAGGATATAATTTTTGAAATTGCTTCATTAAATATTTTTTTAGTTTTTTTAAGTACTTAGGGTATTATTCCCTAGATTATTACTCAATCTCTTCGTAGTCGATATAGTCACCAACTTTTTTGGTTTCGTGAGGCTTATCATTTTTGGGAGTTTGCGCTTGTTGGGCGTTATTTTGATGCTGATTTTGCTGTTGTTGGAATTGTTCGCTTGCCTTCTCAACAACTTTCTTTGCTAAAACAGGCAATAGCAGCCTAGCTAAAAATTTAATGATGTAATAAACAATGATTATTGTTAATATTGTTTCTATCAAACTTGATGGTGATGCTGTTTGCATAGTATAAATTTTGTCAAAAATACTAAATTACAGCTTTCAAAATTAGCATTGCCTCTTAAATAAATAATAAAATAATTGATTAACTTATAAAAATGGAAAGCATTATTATAAGAGTAGCCTTTGTCAAAATAGTAAACTTTGACAAAGGGTACTCTTCTGGAAAAGAATTGTAAACCGCAATGGGAACTATTCCTTTATAAACTTACCACTACTGCTACCTTTATCTGAAAGTATTTTGACGAAATAACTGCCAGTGGCTAAATTAGAAACATCGATTGTAGTACTTGGATTGGAAGTTACTGACATCAGTTGACCAAGAGTATTGTAGATGCTTATGGATGATAAGACACTATCTTGTTTGGCCGTAATGTTTAAAACATTTTTTGCAGGAACTGGTGATAGGGTAAAGTAATCACTAAATGCAAACGTAGGATTTGCTAATGTTGCAATAGTTGTAGTTGCTGTATTAGTAACTATAGGTGCATTATAATCAAAATAAATATTGGCGGTATTGCTAAAAGTATCGCCCACAACCAAAGTTGGTTTTGTCTTGATCTTAAACGCTACATAGCCCGTATTGGCTCCTGTTGTATAAGGCAAATTGATGTTTTGAAAGATAAACTCTACTTGATTGGTATTGGTAATTCTTGTAGTATATGAAGCACTACCACTTAGCGGAACCAAACTACTAATATCAAACTTAGTAGTATCAATCATGTCTTTAACAACGATATTCTGAGCATTGGCTGTACCATCATTTTCAAAACGGATGATATAATGCACATATTTACCTACCATACTTGGCGATACCGTTGCGCCTTCGGTACACGTTTTATCATTTGGGTCAAAAGAATTTACTACTGTTTGAGCAAGGCTTGCAGTGTTGTCTGTTAGTGTTTCGTCTGTAGCACCTGTAACAGTGGCGGTGTAATTTAGTATATCACCACCGTTTACTGCTGGGGTTTCTGTTGGCGAATTTACGTTTAAGGTCACTACAATTTCTCTAGTTTCTAACGGTGCTAGCGTACTAAAATTGAAAGTTAAGTTGTTTACCGTTTGCACGTCAACGCTTGGTGTAGCCGAGACAAAATCTAACCGTGCATCATCAAAAGCAAAGTTTACCGTGCCACTTTGTGTGCCAGTTCCTTTGTTTTTATAAATGATTTTGTAGGTGGCATCAAAACCGGGACGAGCAACACCAATTGGCAACAACGTAACCTCTAAATCATTATGAATACCATTGGCAGTAATGCAAAAATCTTGTATATATGGACTTGCAGTGGTTGGGAAAGTTACTGTGGCTGTAGTGGGTGAAATGTTAAAATAGGTTGGGTTTTCTAATGTTGGTGTTATGGTTTGCGTTCCTGCTTGCACATCATAATGATAAGCACCTGTAGTATTAGATATTAAATTTCCTGAATTAGTACCGTCTGTAAAAGTTAACTTTAAATTAGGGTAATTAATATCGGTTGGACTACATCCATTATTATTACTGTCATAATGATTATTTCCTTGAATGGTGTAAAATGTTCCACCCGGCGTAAAACTACAATAGGAATTAACATAGCAATTGGTATACCCATATTGAGTGATTTTCGATTGAACAGCAGTAATTTGCCCTTCATCTGCACAAATATATTGTAAGTTAGGATTACCATAAAAATTCAAAGAGCTTTCGATAGAACCGTTTTTTATAAATAATGTGATAAGTTGATTATTACCACAAAATAAACTTTGAAGATTCGTCAAACCGCTCATATCTAAACTTGTAAGTAAATTATTAATACATAATATATGATTTAGATTAGTCAAGCCACTTACATTTAAACTTGTCAATTGATTATCTACAAAATCTAAATATTGTAAATTAGTTAAGCCACTTACATTTATACTTGTAAGTTGATTGGAATAACAACTTAACCATTCAAGATTTGTTAAACCGCTTACATTTAAACTAGAAAGTTGATTAGCATGACAATATAAATTTTTAAGACTAGTCAAACCACTAACATCTAAACTTGGAAGTTGATTAGAAAAACAATAAAGATTTGTTAGATTTGTAAAACTTTCTATGCCAATTAATGAAGAAATAGAGCTATTTGAAACATCTAAATTAGTCCTTGCTAATGCTTCAGAAGCTTGAATAAATCCATCAGAATTTGTATCCACTCCCAAAGAAATTAACTTCGCCTTAAAATTCGCATCAGGAAAATTAATAATCTGTGCGTTTACTGAACCAAACACTAAAAATGCAATTAAAACAAGGTATAATTTTTTCATAACAAAGAGTTTAAGTGTCAAATATAAATAAAAAGATAAAACAACATAAAAAAAGCCTTACAAAATTTGTAAGGCTTTTAGTGTTTTAAGCTTTCCCGTTTTTAAAATCGGTTAGGTCTATCAGGAATAAATTAGTATTTCTCTTTTTGTAATCCCCAGTTGCGCAATTCGGCTTTGTAGGTATCGGGATAGTTTGCTTTTATAACTAGAATTAAACAGTTTAAGGCTTTTTTTAAGTCTTTTTTTAGTTCATTTTTACTGCTTACTTT
>JACMPO010000038.1 GCA_014377455.1 Flavobacterium sp. | reverse complement strand
GAAGACAAACCCGAAGATGTTGAGGAACAATTACGAGATAATTTACCAGTTTTAAAGGAAGTAAAAGACAAAGCAATTATTAATGGCGAAGACAACCCAAACCATATTTTGATTGAAGGCGACAACCTGCACGCGCTTACAGCATTAACATTTACCCACGAAGGCAAAGTAGATGTAATTTATATTGACCCACCATATAACACAGGAAATAAAGATTTTAAATATAATGACAGTTTTGTAGATAAAGAAGACAGTTACCGCCACAGCAAATGGCTTTCTTTTATGGACAAAAGATTGCGAATTGCTAAACGTTTATTAAGTGATAAAGGCGTTATTTTTATTTCTATTGATGATAATGAACAAGCACAATTGAAAATGTTATCTGATGAAATATTTTAAGAACTAAATGCGATTGGACCCATTATCCAAAATAAGCAAAATGCAAAAAATGATTCTATAAATATTCAAAAAAATCACGAATATATTTTTGTTTATCGAAAAAGTTGTACTTACACTGAAAACAATAAAATTTCACCAAATTTAGTTAATGCGGATTATAAGAAGAAAATCGTTTTTGAAGAAGGTGGTGATTATTATTATCTGAACGACTCTATTACTACTCGTGGCGAAGGTGGCATTTTAAACGCTCGTCAAAATCTTGGAAACACTATTTACTACAATCCTGTAACTAAAGATATAATTGCAATTTGTGATTATGATGTCGAATTGGCAAAAATTTCTAATGATGAAAAGTCTCTTTATAATAATGATTCTGAACTACTTTTGAAAGGATATACGCCAATTAGACCTCCAAAGGTTCGAGGAAAACTTGGCTGTTGGACTTGGTCTAAAGATAAAATAAATGAAGAAAAAAGATATTTAATTATTACTGGAAAAAAAGACGCATACAGCGTTAAAAAAAGAACTTTTATAAATCACACAGAAGTATATGAGGAAAATGGAAAATTATTTTTTAATTCATTTGAAAGTGGAAATTCAAGAAGTTTAGTTGATTTTTCTACAAATGATGGAACAAATGCTTTAAATGAAATATTAGATAATGGGATTTTCAATAACCCGAAAAACCTAGAAATGATAAAGTATTTTATTAAGCTAATACCAAATAAAAGATCAACTATCCTCGATTTCTTCGCAGGTTCTGGAACCACACTTCACGCAACAATGGCAATTAATGCAGAAGATGGAGGCAAACGCCAATGTATATTAGTTACCAATAATGAAAATAATATTTGTGAGGAAGTCACCTATGAACGTAACAAAAGAGTAATTCAAGGTTATACTAATGCTAAAGGAGTGGTGGTTGAAGGATTAAAAAGCAATAATCTTTTATATTTTAAAAGCGAATATGTGAGCCGAAATCAAACACTTAAAAACAAAAAAGAACTCACAAGATTAGCTACGGAATTGTTATGCATAAAAGAAGATGCCTTTACGGAAATAACAAAAGAATACGCCTCTAAAAGTAATTGGCTGGCTATTTTTAAGAGTTTGACAACACAATTTTTGGTAATTTATGATGATGTAATGATTGATGATGGTATTGCAATCATCAAAAAAATGAATGAAAATAAAGAGAATAATAATCCCATCAAAGTATATGTATTTAGCAATGGTCAATATCCATATACAGAAGATTTTGAAGAAGTATTAGATTTGGTAACATTATGTGCTTTACCAGATGCTATCTATAAAGCTTATCAAAATGTGCTGCCTAAAAAGAAACGAGAAATTATTCCAACGATGGACGATGATGATGCTATAGAAGCGGGAGAAAATTTGTTTAATCAAGAAAATGCCTAATTCATAAATGATACATTTAAAAAATTACCAAGACGAAGCAGTCAACGACCTTTCTCAAAAACTGTATAAGTTATTAAAACGACCTGGTGCGAGACAAAATTTAATTTTCAAAGCACCAACAGGTTCAGGTAAAACAGTGATGATGGCTTCGTTATTAAACAAGTTTTGCGAAGAATTACCAGAGCGTTACGAACTCGAAAAACGCAAAGCAGCTTTTATTTGGATTGCTCCAAACAAACTATACATTCAAAGTTACAATGCTTTGAAAGGATATTTTGCTCAAATGCGTTCTATAAAACCTATTTTCTTTGAGGATGTTACAGATAATGAATTGCAACCTAATGAGGTTTTATTTGTCAATTGGGAAAGCATCAACAAAGAGAAAAATACTATGATTAGGGAAAATGAAACCAATAAAAACCTATACAGTTTCATTAACAAAGCCAAATTAAACGATACTGAAATCATAGTAATTATTGATGAAGAGCATATGTTTGCCAATACTAAAACAGCAAAAAGAGCTAATGAAGTATTACAAAAAATATATCCAAAAATAGAAATACGGGTTTCGGCAACACCAACTACCAATAGTGATTATAGAACTTTGGTAGAACGCCAAGATGTAATCGCCGAAGAAATGATAAAAGAAGGCATTATTCTAAATCCTGCTTTAGATACCATTGTACAACAAGGTCGCTCATTAGAAGAAATTTTATTAGAACAAGCACTAGCAAAAAGAGAAGAATTGCGCCAAGCGTATGAAAGTTTGGGAGCAAAAATAAATCCGCTATTGTTGATACAATTACCTAACGATACCAGTGATAATAATACAGCCGATGATGAAAAATATATTGATGTAGTTTTACAAAACCTCGAAGTAAAATATAATATTACAGTCAATAACAATAAACTGGCAGTTTGGTTATCAGGTAGAAAAGACAATGTTGAGGATATTGAAAAACCCAACAATATGGTCGAAGTCTTACTATTCAAACAAGCTATTGCTTTAGGTTGGGATTGTCCTAGAGCAGGAGTGTTATTGATTTTTAGAGAATTAAAAAGCACCACGTTCACCATTCAAACCGTAGGTAGAATTTTGCGTATGCCAGAACAAAAACATTATCCAAATCCGTTACTAAACCAAGGATATGTTTTTACCAATTTAAGTAAAAATCAAATCGAAATCGTAAAAGACGATATGAGCTATATTACAATGAACAAAGCACGTAGAATAGAAAACTATGTGCCAGTTCAATTGAATTCTACTTATATCAATACTCGACTAGTTCGTAACCGTTTGGGAGCTACTTTCAGAAAAGCATTATATGAAATTGCAGAATTGAATTGGGAATTAAAAAGAGATGCTGACGAAGAACATTATTTTGAAACTAATAAAACACTACTTCAAAAGCGTTTTATAAATATTGATATAACTACAATTCAAATAGTTATTCCAGAAAACGTCCATTTAACCGGAGAAGAGCAAACGGTTTTGGTAGATGAAAAAGTTCGTTTTGCAAAAACACCAAGTGAGTTAAACAGAATGTTTAAAGATTTTTGTCGCTTGTTAATTGCTCCTTATGCAGCAGTAGATAGTACGCCAGTTTTAGAAGGCGCAATGAAATATTTCTTTGAAGACTACTTTGGTATTTTTGAAATTGATGCTATCAAAATAATGTTGTACGACCAAAACCAACCCATATTTATTGAGTTAATTGAAAAGGCAAAAGAGCGTTATCAGGAAATGCAAGAAGAGAAATTGAACAAAGCAACTAAAGATGTTCAGAATTACCAATGGGAAGTGCCTATTGAAAGAATTTATAATGAATTATACGAGGAAAAAGAAGCCATACAAAGACACGCTTTAGAACCTTTTTATGAATACAATAGAGCTTCTGGACCAGAAAAAAAGTTTAGAGATTTTCTTGAAAATAACGAGGCGAATTTGCAGTGGTGGTATAAAAACGGAGAAAAGGCAAAAGAACATTTTGCAGTTACATACATTGACAATATGGGTAAACAAAGTCTTTTTTATGTTGATTTTGTGATTTTAACTAAAAGTAAAGTTACTTGTTTATTCGACACAAAATCTTTAGGAAGTGAACCTGAAAAAGCACATTTAAAACACAATGCTTTAGTAGATTTTATTTCAGTTAGAAATAGCAAAGGGTTAAAAACTATTGGAGGAATTTTAATTGAAAAATCGCCTAATAATACATCAACTTGGTGGTATTGCAACAATAAAATTACCAATACAAAAGATACAACAGGTTGGGATATGTTCAATCCAATTTCATTATAAATAAATACATTATGATAAACAAAGGTCTAGATACAACATTCATTCATTTTGGTATTCGTAAAGACGATATGGAAATTATCAAAAATCTTTGTGAAGAGCAAGGATTAGGTTTTGAATGGCTGGAAGAAAACATACTAAAAGAGTTCCACAATCTTAAAATCAATAACGAAGATATTGACAGCAAAAAGATTGAAAAAATTATTGAAAAGGCTTTAAACAAAATATAAGTACTATGCTCATAACCAAAATAATTGCTAAAAACTTCAAAACCTATCGGGAACTCGATTTGGATTTAACCGTAAACGAAGAGCAGCCAATAATATTAATTGGTGGAGAAAATGGTGGCGGAAAAACCACTTTGTTTCAAGCCATTTATAGTGCGTTGTATGGTCTAAAAGTTAAAGACGAGCAACACTTTAATAAGCTGCAAAACGCTGGAGAAAGAGCAAAAAATGCAGGTAATAGCAGTAACAAAATTGAATTAGAAATTCACTTCACGGGAAAAGTGCTGCACAATGATTACAAATACATAATCAAAAGATTATATACTATAAATGCACAAAATAATCCAGTAGAATCAGTAATGCTTAATCTTAACGGAGACGTTTTTAATTATGGAACGGCAACACCACACGCCGAAAGAGTAAAAAAAGAAGCTGAAGTCAATAAAATTATCAAAGCCAATCTGCCGCAAGAATTAAGTAAATATTTCCTTTTTGATGCAATGGAAGCAGGTAATTTATTAAAAGACGAATACCTTAATCGTGTTATCAAAGAAAATATTGAAAACGTGATGGGTTTCAATAAGTACATACAACTAGGCAATGCAACCAATACCCTAACGCAGGAATACATTGCCCAAAGTATCGAAGTGGAAGAAGAAAGAATTCAATACAAAAACCTTTTAG
>JACMPO010000231.1 GCA_014377455.1 Flavobacterium sp. | reverse complement strand
TAAACTACTCATTTGCAGTTCGTGGCGCGATATTCCAGTGATGTGTTGCATGTTTAAATCTACGAAAATTAAATCTTTTATGCAACTATTTTTTTAGTATATTTGATAAATAAATGTTAGTTTTTTCACAGACTGACGTTACTGGTTATTTTCAGCGTAAACCGACAACATTCTGTTAACGACTTTTTTTACTTCCTCGATTTTAGAAATAGGAATGCGAAAAGCGGTTGTTTTTGTTGGTTCATTATACTTTGGTTTTGCTCCAGCACTTTCTCGTTTACCGCCACGATTTTCAAATTCTATATAACTAACCATTTCATTGTTAATCATATTATGGATAGACTTATAAGTTTTTCCTGAATCGCAAACTATCCAAGTATGTTTTTTTTCGATGTTAATTGCGATTACAATTTCCCCAGTCGGTAACTTATTTAGTTTTTTAATCAAATTCACATTAAGTTGATTTGATTTTAAATAAGTCTGTCTTTTTTCTTCTTTTAGTTGTTTTGCAGTTTTCATATTAGTTATCAGATTTTACGTTTCTTTGAATGTTTTTTCTATATGCTTCCCACTCGTCATTTGTCATTTTTGCAGTTTTAGAGTTTTTGTAATCAATCTCATTTTGCATTGTTGATTTTTTTACTGATGGTTTGTTTGCATATTTTACTTTTCCAAATTCAGCATCTACGATTTCAATTGTAGAAGTTTGAAACATTTTGATTTTACCATTAACATCTTCTGTAATAGTAAATGCTCCTTTTTCTCCTGTTACTTTGTAAGTTGTTCCGTTGTTGATGATTGCTTTCATAATTTCTATTTGTTTCATTTTGTTATACAAATATACGACATCTTTTTGATTGTGCAAACTTTTTCAAAAGAAATTTTAATTTATTTTTAATTACCTGAAAAACAAAGAAAAACAACCAGTAACAAATGATACAAGCAAGCTGAACATTAGGTAAAATTTAAAGATGATTTTGTGTCTGAAAGTTTAGGATTATTCGGAAAATCAGGCTTACTTTTTCAGCCTGCTTGTATCATCGACCGTTAGTGGCAAGTACTACCATCCGTCTGTAAACTCGGCAATAGTTGTTTCACCTTCTTTAACTTCGGCATAATTCATTCCTAATTCTTTAACGGCATATTCTTTTCCTGCTGTTACATCAAATCTATAAATATCATCAGCGTTCCCACCAACACTTACATAAATTGATTTGCCGTTAAACTCACCTCTAAATGAGAATGAGTATTTGTAATAAGAGGTAAAAACAACTTTTGACTCACCATACATTTCTAAAAATTCTTTTTCGTTTAATTTTGACATTTTCGTTTAATTTACCGCACCAGCCACTAACAGTGGTTTTGTGCTATTATTTTGGCTATAAAATTTATCTTTAAAGGCAAGTGTCTGCAAGCCAAAATAACAGACACAAAGCCGCAACCGATGGGAAAAATCGCCTTTCAGGACGATTTTTCCCATCGGGCTCCCGCTACGCGGGTAATGTGAAACAATCGTTGCTTTCGCACGACTGTCTCCCATCACCCGCTTTGCGAGATTTTTCTTCGAGAGCAAGCTCTCTCGAAAAACCTCGCAAAGCGGGAGCCCGTTAGCATACATATTATGAAAAAACTACCAAAAATATTAATTATAACTATTGTCATTGTATGTGGTATTTTAATATTTAAGAAAAGTCAGCATTTGACTAAAAAAGATATTGAATTTAATCCGTACAAAGTTGGTGATTCGTTGTTTTTTCAATCTACCAAAAATGAAAAAGACACAATTATTATCACTTCAATTTACAAGCAAAAGCTTACTGAAAAATGCTATTCCTTATTAACCTGTATTCCTACATATCTATTCGGTGAAACTTGGGAAGGCTACTATGTAAATTCCGAATTCCCAAATAATCATGGAGAAGCTTGGGATGACATTTTAACTATTAGAGCCGAAAAGGATGGAACGAAAACTATAATGTTTAGTTTATATAAAAAAGATGCTTGTTGGTATGGAAATAACGATATGGAAAATAATGCGAACAAAATATTAAATCTACCAACTATTAAATTTGAACGTGGACAAAAAATATTTAATGATGTGATAATTATTCCTTCAACTAATAAAGAATATCGAGATAGAGATGATTTTATTGCAAAAATGTATTGGAGTAAATCTCAAGGCTTAGTTGGTTTTGACAAGTTGAATGGTGACAAATGGACGATAGTAAAAAAATAAAATACGTCTGCTAACAGCCATTTTGAGCTAGCTGGAATTTAGTGGAATTATCGTTTCGCATCAAGTTATCGTTAAGCCGAAAATTGAGCGGTTACGAACTTCCAGCCATCTCAAAGTGGCATAACGTTATAACTCAGCGTTTCCTAACTCAAGAACTTTCAGCTTAAGCTTCACTTCTACTTCCAAATTTCGTTTAAACAGAAATGGAAATTTAGAATAGAATTTGTTGCGTTAGATTATTGAATTTGGAAAAGTTTGCTTTGAAAGCGTTGCGTAAAAAGTTTGCGCCGAAATTAGAAAAGTGAAAGTTTGCTCGAAAGAAATTGAAAGTGTTTGCTTTGAAATCTTTCTCAGAAAATAAGCGGAAAATCAAAAGTGGAATCCGAAGTGGAAACTGGTAAAGTTTGTGGTTATGTTGCGTGACAAAGAAACTCAAAACGCCGAAGTTATAACAGCCGTTTCTCGCAATTGCGAATTTTGTTGTAAGTTCACGTTCACGTTTCGCAAGAAATATTATCTTAGTGGAAAATAATTTGTTCCGAAGTTCGCAACTGACGAGAAGCGGCGAAACGTCAGGCTATGAAAAAACCC
>JACMPO010000230.1 GCA_014377455.1 Flavobacterium sp. | reverse complement strand
TCAGCAAATCTCTTTTGCAAGGCTTGACGAAAAACAAAAACTTTTTTCGATTTCTAACTCCAGAATTTAGTGAAATTTTAAGGCTATTTATCAGGCTACGAGCTCTCAATTGCCGCCAACGTTTCCTTGCTAGAGCTTGTGGCGGCTTATGGAAAGCTTTTTTTCCATAACCGCCCAAGCGAAGTTATGAAAAGTAAACGGACAATATACCGAAAAACTAGCCATAAGTTTTAGCAAGTGTTATAGGCAGGTAAAGTTTTAATTATATGACGTTATTATTCCATCATCTTTTCCATAAAAACATGATGGAGTTAAATCATTCCAGCACCATTGCCATTGTGTTCCATGTCCATAATTTGAAGGATTGGCATTATCAGGTTGTCCACGCATACTTTTCAACATGTCTATTGACATTCCTATCCAAACTTTGTTGTTTGCTAAATTGACACAATCTTCCTTAGACCAATTTGGATGCTTTTTTTGAATTCTTCCTGCTTTGCTTTTTTTCCACTCTTTTTCGGCGTTTATTTCGTCAATCTTATTTTGAACTTCTTCGATAGCTCTTAATTTATCGTCGTTAATTTTACTTACCACTAAAATTCTATCAACTTGAACAACTTTATTTTTTGTATAGATTTCTAGTTCTTTCGTAAAATCAAGTTTTTCTTTAGGCTCTTTGATAGTAGCATATTTTGTTTTAATGGAATCAACATTTATCCAGCTAAATCTTTCAGAAATTATTGCTATGCTTTTACTAAATAATGAGTCAGATTTTGCTTTCACTAAATCATTTTGCTTTTCAATTTCTGATTTACATGAAATAATGCTTAGAATGAAAATGTATAGTAAAATTGATAATTTTTTCATAAAGTCAATTTTGGTTTTAGAATAATGGTTTTCCGATTTCGCGCGGATTACTTGCCTATAACGTCTCGCGTGCAGACTTTCGTTGCGGCCAAACGAACTGAGTATTTTCTGCTAAGATAGAAGTTTTTCGAGACGAAAAACGTTCAGGAACCAAAATCCAGCAATGAAGTTTGCACGCTGTTACCAGCAGTTTTAATGTTTAATTAGCTAATTCGATTACCTTTTGACATCCATTAAAGCCATCACAATTCTCTAAAATTTTGGCTTTCTGAACTCCAATCAAAAATTCCACATATTTTTTATTTGCTAAGTCAATACAATAGTAATGAACAGAATCACCATCAGCTTTTTCTTTTTTTACAAAGTCATAATTTTCAAATTCGTCAATTGATTCACCGCTTTTAGAAATATATTTTCGTGAGATTGTAATCGTTTTTTTCGCCTCATTTATTATGACAGTACTATTAATTTTTTTCGATGTATTTGCAATATCATTGAATTTTCCAGCGTCTTTTTCATCACGCACCCGTTCAATTGTTGAAGAATAATTGAATCGTGAACTTTGCGAATAGGTCATTGAAGAAAAGCTGACGAGCATTAATAGGAAGTATTTCATATGAAAAAAAATTTAGTTTATCGTTGTAGATGTCCGCGTTTTCAAAAATTGCTGGTAACGTATCGTGGCTTTGCGAGGTTTGGGGAAAGCCTTCCCAATTTTTTAAATTTAAAAACCAACTTTCAAGTACAAAATAAAGTTTCAGTTTAAGACCGAAGCCCAAATCTTGCAAAACCGCTGTTGTGCGTTCGGCTTTTTATTTTTTTTTGTATAAATCACTTTTTTTAATCCATCCAGTTGTCAGTTTTGAACCATTAAAATCGACTAAAATCCATTCTCCTTTTTCTTCAATTACACCAACAGCATCAAGATCGGTTATATATGCTTTTCGTTTAGTACTTATTTTTGGTTCTTTATAAAAATATGTTTTTTCAGTTTTGGCTATTCTAATTTCTTTCCAGTTTTTTTGCTTTGTCATTTCAAATTCTGCTCCACTTTGAGACACTCCACCACAAGCCATATCACCAAGCAAAGGTTCGCTAAATTTTAATAAAAATTTATTTCCCTCTTTGCAAATTAATTCTCCTGTTATTATTTCATCATCATCTTGCCAAAACGCAGTAACACTTATTTTTTTATCATTTAGCGTTTTAAAAGTTCCTTTAAATTCATAAATACAAGATATTTGTCCATTTCCAGTACTGGAATTAAAATATCCGTCAATTGTTTTATTTGTTTCATTTCTAACAAGTATAAGTTCATTATATATTCCCGATTGTGGAATTTGCCCAAGACTTTTAATGGTAGTTAGTAAAATTAAGAAATAAAATATTTTTTTCATTTTGTTTATGTATTCTGTTTTAGTTTCTGTTTTTCGAAGCTGACGCACAACGTTTCGCGCATAGAACTTGTGGCGGCGTAACGAATTGAGTTCTTTCGGCTAAGGTAAGGATTTTTCGAAACGAAAAACGTGAGGCTATGAAAAACTAGCCATGAGGTTTATGCGCTGTTAGCGGAAGTAATATT
>JACMPO010000229.1 GCA_014377455.1 Flavobacterium sp. | reverse complement strand
TTTGAATAATTCTTGCGACAATCCTTGTTTAGATAAATAATCGCTCATTAATGCACAAAATTTGGTCTCGGTTTCTTGAAAATAAGGTTCGTTAACAAATAAGGTGTCGTCGGCGTCGAAGGCAATTACTTTTAGGTTCATTTTTTTTAATTAATCATTAAATTTGTAAAAACTATAATTTCTTTTTTCGTTATTGTAACCACCATAATAAAGTGATGAATTTAACTGAAAAACAGTTTGAGTTACAAAATAATCGTTATCGTCTGCAAAAGCGCGCAGTTGGTCAAATGCAAGTTTTTTTAATTTCCCATCAACATGATTAAAATTAGAATCAAATAAACAATTTATGTAAACAACTTTTCGTTTTTCGTATGAACTTAGGTTGTTTATGGAATAATTAGATGAAATTGCCGCACCAATTAGTGCTCCCGTAAAACCACCAATTAAGCCACCATACATTATGGCATTATTATTTTGAGGCAATGAAACACTTCCCAAGGTTAAATAGATTCGATCACTTTGAGAATAGCAGGAAATAGATGGATTCAAATTATAAATTTTACGCAATAACTGGTTTGAGTTCTCAAGAATTCTTGTATTTTTTATTTTTCCATTTTCCTGAATGATCTCCGAATTTTTAAACGGAATTTCATTTTCGGCAACGGCTTCAAAAGTTTTTAATTCTGTTCCTTCTAAATCTTTAACCGAAAGTTGCATGATGTCGGAATTTAATTTCATCTGAACTATTTTATCATCTAACATAAATGAATTTGATTCCACGCCACCAAATTCAGTTTCTTGAACGTAAGGTTGCGAATATAATTTTTGCGCTACGGTAAAATTATTTAAATCAAAATTTAGTACCTGAGTAAATTTCTTGTTTTCATCGAATGTAAAAATTAAATGATTTCCTTTTACATAAGCTTTTTTCTTATTAGCACTAAAAGTTAATGATGCCGGTGTTTCATTTAAAATATTTTGAAAACTCAAAGTAGGTTGAAATTCAGTAAGATGGTTTACTAGTTCCCAAAGGTTGGTTTTGGCAGTTTCCCATGTTAAAAAAGTTTTGTCAGATAAATCGATTGTTTTTTTTTCCATCTGACCATCCTTGAAAACATAGAAATTTAAAATGCTGGTATTTTTTAAAATGGTAACCAAATAAAAAATATTATTAACCGTAATTTTTTCAATCGGTTTTTCTTTAACAAATTCTAATTCGTAAGTTTTGAAGTCTATTTTTCTATTTTCAAAATCATAACATTGATAGGCAATTTTTTTACTGTTGGAGCTTGCCCAATATGAGTAATATTTATTGTTTGAAACGCTGTAACCAATAATATCATCGTATTCATCGTAAGGTCGATTTCCAGATATTGAATCGGTAATTTCAAAATTTTCATTCAACCGGACAGTTTTTACACCCTCATTATTGTTGAAAAACAAAACCAATTGTTTTTTTTCATCATCAACTACCTGAAAAACATTGGTTTTTTTTCCTAAAGGTAAAGCTAGAGTTTTCACTAATTGTTGCGAAAAGGCAGTAGATACAGTAATTAATAGAAGTAAAGTAAGATTTTTTTTCATTTGTAATAGTTATTTAACTTATCAATGCTCCATTCGCAACTCCATCAGCATCAGGATTCACAAAAACCAATTTACCTTCAGCGTTATTCGTCATCAAAATCATTCCTTGACTTTCAACGCCACGCAATGCTCTTGGTGCTAAATTTACTAAAACAGTAACGCGTTTTCCAACCACTTCTTCGGGCGAGAAATGTTCTGCAATTCCTGAAACTATGGTTCGGATATCAATTCCAGTATCAACTTTTATAACTAACAGTTTGTTGGCTTTTGGCATTTTTTCAGCTTCAATAATAGTTCCAACACGCAAATCTAATTTTGAAAAATCTTCAAATGTTGCGGTTTCTTTTTGTGGTTCTATA
>JACMPO010000037.1 GCA_014377455.1 Flavobacterium sp. | reverse complement strand
TTTATATTATTCTTCTAAAGCCTTATCTTCATTGAACCTTTTTGTAATTTGTTTTAGTTTTTCCTTACGTAACAGTACGGCTTGTTTAGCTTTATCTTGCGATTTATGCAATTTATCGTTGTGTTTTTTAATATTTCTTTCATTATTTCTGCTCATATTTTCACTTTTAAATAATCAAATTAATTATTTGACTCAAAAACTACTGCAAAGTTCGGTTTTATTATCGAAATTAAAATGTTTTTTAATTCGGTAATTTTTTACCGTTGATAAATCGCATCAACAATTTGGAAGTTATAATATCGAATGATTAACAAATTTATTTATAATCAAATCGTTAATCCGAGAAATTACAAGGTTACCACATTTAGTTTATTTACTACTTTTCAAAAAAACAATTTAGAAGCAAATAACAGAGAAATTAACGATAATTAATAAATTACAGTGCTCCTAACTTTTTTTTTATAACTTTATTTTCTAAACTAAATTGTCTACAAAACCTACCAATACAATACATGAAGTGTGAAAAAAAATACCCAAAATTCATCAGATGGTTCTTAGAAAGGCCAAAAACAACAGGCTTCATAACATTTTTATTCTTAAGTTATGTAGCAGCATTCATAGTCTCACAGCAATATAAGCTGATAAAAGAAGATCAGGAACGCGAGATGAATAACATATTGCTTGTTGTTCATCAAAATATCGAACAAGCCCTTAAAAACTGTTACACGACCACTTTAACGCTGGCGCTGACTATCAACGATAAAGGCATTCCTGAAAATTTTGATTACGTGAGTGAAAAATTAATGGAATCAAATGCCAATATTAGCGCTGTTCAATTAGTCCCTGATGGAATAATAAAATATGTTTATCCGCTAAAAGGAAATGAAGCGGCTTTAAATTTAAATATTTTAACTACCCCAAGTCTTAAAAAAGAAGCCTTAAAATCAGTCGCAAAAAAAAAGATGTATTTTGCAGGTCCATTTGAATTAAAACAAGGCGGAGTGGGAATTGTAGGGAGGTTTCCCGTTTTTCAAAATAATAAATTTTGGGGATTCTCCGCAGTTGTCATTAAATTAGAAACTTTTTTAAAAGCTTCTGGAATTAAAAACGTGGATGATTCAAAATATTTTTTCCAGTTTTCAAAATATAATGCTGAGAAACAAAAGGAGATTTTCTATTTGCCCAACAAAACTGATTTCTCAGAAAATTATAATATTTGTACAGACATACCGGATGGGGACTGGAAATTATATTTAATATCAAAAAACGAAAACTATTTGTATTCACAGATTTTAATTCCTGGTATTATCGGAATTATTCTTGCGGCACTTTTTGGCGTTTTAATTTATACACTTCTGAAAATTCCGGAGGAATTACAATCTTTAGTAACTGCACAAGCCACTAAATTATTGAATTCTGAAATAAAATTTAAAATTATTTTTGATCAAGTAGCTGTTGGTATCGCTAATATTAATATTGCAACAGGGAATTTTTTGGAAGTAAATAATAAATTTTGTGAACTTTTAGGCTACACTCAAAATGAAATGAAACAAAAAAATTTTCAAACCATAACTCATCCTGATGATCTTAAAAAAGGTGTAACAAATGTGAATAAACTGGAAAATGGAATAATCAATGAATATTCCATGGAAAAAAGATATTATACAAAGCAAGGAAAAATTATTTGGGTAAATTTGAATGTTACGCCAATAGTAGATAAAAACAAAAAACAAATTAGCGCAATTTCAATTATTGAAGATATTACCTTAAAAAAGGAAGCTGAAGAATTGATCAAAAAAAGTGAAATTAGATTCAAAAGCTTATTTGAGGACTCTCCATTACCTCTTAGAGAAGAGGATTTTTTAGATGTTAAAAGATATTTGGAGGAATTAAATTTGTTTGGGGAAAGCAAAGAAAAGTTAACAGAATATTTCAACAATAATCCGGCAGTTGTTGATAAATGTCATTCCTTGATTAAAGTTATTAGTGCTAACAGAGCTAACTTGTTGCTTTATAAAGTTTCCACATTAGAGGAATTAATTGGTATTAAAAGAGAATTGTTTAATATGAGCTCCAGAGAAGATTTTATAAAAAATTTGATCTCAATCACTCAAGATAACAAACAATTTATAATGGACACCGTAATAAAAGATGCTGAAGGCAAATTACGGGACATTAACTTAAGATGGAATGTTATTCGTGGTTATGAAAAAACATTGGAACGAATCATTGTTTCCACAGAAGATATTACTGATCGTAAATACTCTGAAAAAATAATTCTAGATTCGCAACAAAGAATTAAATCGCTGATCAATACCATTGACGGAATAGTTTGGGAATGCGATGCTACTGATTTTTCTTTTAATTTCATTAGTCAGAAAGTTGAAAACATATTGGGTTACACCCCGGAGGAATGGCTTAAAAGTCCTACTTTTTGGCGTGACCATATCTATTCAGAAGATAGTGAATGGGTTCAGGATTATTGCACTAAACAAATAAATGACAAGGCAGACCATGATTTTGAGTATCGAATGGTAGCCAAAAATGGGGATTTAGTTTGGCTGCGTGACATCGTAAATGTTGTCATTGAAAATGGTAAAGCAGCAAGATTGCGAGGCATTATGATTGATATTACTAAAACAAAAGAAGCTGAAAAAGATTTAAATGCATCCTTTACTCTTGTTACGGAACAAAATAAAAGATTGTTGAATTTTTCCTATATCGTTTCTCATAACTTAAGATCACATACTAGCAATATTGCATCAATTGTTGCTTTGATTGAATCTTCAGAATCTGAAAAGGAAAGGGAACAAATGATGGAGCTTTTAAAAACAGTCTCTAGCTCGCTTAACGAAACTATGCTTCACTTGAACGAAGTGATTAACATTAGAACAAATATTGGTTTAGTATCGGAACCTTTATATTTAAAACAGTACATCAATATAGTAAAAAATGTACTTTCGGAACAAATCTCATCCAATGAAGTCACCATTTTAACAGAAATTCCAACGGATGCAATGATAAATTATAATCCGGCTTATCTGGAAAGCATCCTTTATAATATTATTTCAAATTCCATTCGTTACAGACATCCCTGTCGAAAACCAATTATAAAAATTAATTTTGTAAAAGAAAATGAGATAAATGTGCTTCAAATTTCCGATAATGGAATAGGAATTGATCTTGTTAGAAATGCCAACAAAATTTTCGGCATGTACAAAACGTTCACTAACAATTCAGATTCAAAAGGAATAGGATTGTTCATTACAAAAAATCAAGTTGATGCTATGGGAGGTACAATTACTGTAGAAAGTGAACTTAATATTGGAACTACATTTAAAATCTACATTCAATGACAAAAAAAGCAATCTGGATAGTGGACGATGATGCAATTTACCAAATTATCGTAAATAAAATAATTCAACGATCTCAAATGTTTTCTGTAATTTCCTCTTTTAAAAATGGAAAAGAAGCTATTGATGATTTGTATAATGCTTTAGAAAATAATGCCAATCTTCCGGATATAATTTTACTGGACATCAATATGCCATTAATGGATGGTTGGGAATTCATGGAAGAAATGGGATTAATAAAACCTAAATTTCCTAAAGAAATTGTCGTTTACATCGTAAGCTCATCTATTGCTGTTGAAGACAAAATTAAATCAAAGTCTTATGAAAACATTTTAGGTTATTTATCTAAACCGGTTACAGTTAATGATTTAGTATTAATTGCATCGAACGATTAAATACAGAAAAATTAACATTCAAAGGAAATTTTAAGGTGGAGAAAAATCATTTTGTAAATGGTTTTACATAAATTCTTTTTTTATTTCCTCCAAACTTTTATTGGTAAAGATTAGTTCATTGATAATTTTTTGTCTTAAAAGATCAATATCGTAATACTCAAAATACTTGGCCCAGGAAGTAAGATTGAATAAATTCCGAATCTGCTTGATGCGTTTAGTAGTTTCAAAGCTGGTTCTTAATACCGCTTTTTTATCGTAAGTTGGATTATTCTTATGCTGATAATTGACCGTTTTCTTTTGGTGATTTGCTTCTAAATAATAGAGTTCTTCAACAGCATTATCTGGGTAAAAATTTTCCCAAGCGGCATAACCCAATTTAATTTTGGAAATGGTTTCAGGTTCTAAAGGCTTTAAACGCCATTTGCTGTTAGCCAATCGACCCCAATGATTGGACAAACGATACATTCCTGATTTAGTGTAATAATACTTGCTCCCCGATTTGCTGTCGAACTGAATTTTTAATCCGTTTACAGCATCCATTGACACTTCATCAAATGTACAGAAAGTATTTTTAAAGGAATTAAGGTTTGGTCGAAAAATTTTTTCCATTAGGCAAAGGTAATCAGAAAGCTTAAATCGTAGCAAGACAAACTATATTTGATTAACTTTGCCCTCTAGAATTATTAAAATAAACGGATTATGACCAAAGCTTCTGAAGAAAGAATGTTACAAAAAGGTGTTTACACCGGAATTATGGAAAAAGATGAAAATAACAACTTTTTTTGTGGAGAATATCTTTTAGATTATAAAATGGCACAAAAACATGCTGTTGGAGATTACATTACTATAAAATCAATCATTGAAAATCCTAGTGATATTAGTTACAACAAATATCAAAAAAAATCTAAAAACTTTGATAAAGCAAATAATAAGCCGCAACAATAGTTAATTTTCAGTTCTAAAATTCTTTAAATAGGAGTACTAAAAAGTACTTTTTTTGAAAATTTATTGGTGTAAATCCAAAAAAATAAAAAAAAGTGTACCTTTGCAAAAAATTTGTCGATTTAAAAATCAAATTATATTGATTTTATAATAAAAGACAAGTAGTTACCTTATTTATGAAAAAAATAGTTGAATACCGCAAACTGCTTAATGTAGACA
>JACMPO010000036.1 GCA_014377455.1 Flavobacterium sp. | reverse complement strand
GTGTGAATAATTTTTCGGAGGTTAATAAAGAATTGTTGGTGGAGTTAAAAGATGAAATTAAAAAAGGAAACCTTGATGAAGTAAATGCAATTGCAGATGATGTGATTGCAAATGAAGAAAAAATAAATTATCACGGTAAACGGGCTGATAGTATTGTGAAAGGCATGTTGCAACATTCTAGAAGTAGTTCTGGTGTTAAAGAACCAACAGATTTGAATGCCTTATGCGATGAATACCTAAGGCTTTCTTATCATGGTTTAAGAGCAAAAGACAAATCGTTTAATGCAACCATCAAAACCGATTTTGATACTTCCATTGATAAAGTAAGCTTAATGCCTCAAGATTTTGGTAGGGTAGTTTTAAACTTGCTTACTAACGCGTTTTATGCTGTAGACGAAAAAAAGAAAAACCTCCAAAACCAAAATGGAAGTATAGAAAATAGTTACCAACCTACCGTTACCATTGCAACTAAAAAACAAAATGAAAGAGTTATAATAACCGTAACAGATAACGGAAATGGGATGCCTCAAAACGTAATAGAAAAAATATTCCAACCATTTTTTACTACAAAACCAACAGGAAAAGGGACAGGTTTAGGATTATCTATGAGTTATGATATTATTACAAAAGGCCATAATGGCGAATTGAAGGTAACTTCAATAGAAAATGAAGGAACAATATTTAGTATCATCATATAAAATTAAAAATTATGAAAGTATTAGTAGTGGATGACGAAGTGGATGTAAAAACACTTTTTGAACAAAGATTTAGAAAAGAAATTAAAAATAAGGAGATTGAATTGGAATTTGCTTTTTCTGGCGAAGAAGCCATAAAATTTATGAATGATCATGAACACGAAGCTGTTTTAATATTATCCGATATCAATATGCCGGGAATGAGCGGATTGGTATTACTTAAGTATATTAAAGAAAAATTTGAAAAACCGCCTCCAATTGTAATGATGATAACAGCTTACGGAGATGATGAAAATTATAACGAAGCCATGAAGCTAGGTGCCGATGATTTTTTAACAAAACCTGTAGATTTTACAGACCTAAAAAACAAGCTTAAAAGCATTTTACTGTGATAAAAATTTTAGTAGCAGACGATGAAGCTGATTTAGAAACACTCATCCGTCAAAAATTTAGACAAAAAATAAGAGAGCAAGTATATGAATTTGTATTTGCAGAAAATGGTCGTGATGCTTTAGAAAAAATTCAATTTCATAAAGATATTGATATTGTTTTAAGCGATATCAACATGCCAGAAATGGATGGATTAACCTTGCTTTCTAAAATTGCAGACCAGCATCCTTTGTTAAAAACGGTAATGGTTTCTGCTTATGGCGATATGGAAAATATCCGAACAGCCATGAATAGTGGCGCTTTTGATTTTATCACAAAACCTGTAAATTTTCAGGATTTAGAGTTAACTATTGAAAAAACCATACTGCAAGTAAATCAAATAAAAAAAACCCTACAAGCCATTAAAGAAAACAACATTCTAAAAATGTATGTAGATAAAAATGTGCTTAGTTTTATGGAAACAAGAGAATATGAAAACTCTTTAACAGATAATGAAACCATAAACGCAACAGTAGTTTTTATTGATATTTGTGGCTTTACCTCTATCAGTGAAAAAGAAGCGCCAGATACTGTTGTGAAATTATTGAACGATTATTTTGATATTATGGTTAAAGAAATAATTGCTCAAAATGGAATAATTGATAAATTTATTGGCGATTGTGTGATGGCAGTTTTTAAAGATGATTACCACTTAGATAGAGCAATTGACGCAAGTATTGAAATCAGAAATAGTATCAACAACCTTCCATCAGAAAAGGATTACACGCCAAAAGTTTCTATTGGTATAAATAGTGGCGAAATGATTTCTGGAAATATTGGCTCGGCAACTTTAAAAAGATTAGATTTCACAGTTATTGGCGATACCGTAAATACTTCACAAAGATTGCAAAGTGCAGCCGCTGTTGGACAAATTGTAATTACAGAAAAATGCTACGAAAAAGTTAAAAAATCATTTAAATGCGAGCACATTGGAACAATTAGTTTAAAAAACAAAACAGAAGAAATTATAATTTACGAAGTTATTAGTTAAGTTTACTTTTTTTCATTTATGGATTACGAAAAGCTTTATTCATTTGTTATTTCTAAACTTGAGGCAGAAATAGATCAAAACATTAGTTATCATAATGTACATCATACCCTAAAAGTTATTGAAAATGCTAGCCATATTGCCCATAAAGAAAACATATCTGAGCATGAAACTATACTTTTAAAAACAGCCGCTTTACTTCACGATATTGGTTTTTTAGAAACCCATCTCAATCACGAAGAATTAGGATGTATTTTTGCTAAAAAAAACCTAGTTAATTTCAACTACTCCAACCAAGAAATAAACCAAATCTGTGACATGATTATGGCCACAAAAATTCCTCAATCGCCCAAAAACAACTTGAGTGAAATTTTATGCGATGCCGATTTGTTTTACCTTGGTGATGAGCAATATGAATTTTATGCCGACAAATTATTTCTTGAATTTCAAAAAAATAGAATCCTATCCACTAAAGAAGATTGGTTTAAAAGACAAATAGATTTTTTAAATACCCATACCTTTTTTACTAAAACCGCAAAGGAAAACCTAGAGGTTAAGAAACAAGAAAACAAAATCCAATTAGAAAATAATTGGTATCATACCCATCATAGAAAAACAAACCTAATAGAGATTTTTCAAAACACCCTTTCAGTGATATTAGGAGTTATAATCGCAGCATTTTCCTTAAAATCATTTTTAGTGCCAAACCATTTTTTTGATGGTGGCATCACAGGAATATCGCTTTTAGTGCATGAATTATATCACTTAAATCTAGCTTTATTAATTGTATTCTTCAATTTACCTTTAATTATCATAAGCTATTATTCTGTTGGAAAACGCTTTGCTACAAGAACATTTTTAAGCGTAATATTTTTAGGAACTTGCTTATGGTTATTACCTTCGGCTGATATCACACACGACAAATTAATTGTATCAATTTTTGGTGGCGTTTTCCTCGGAATCGGAATTGGTTTAGTAATGCGGGCCGGTGCCGCTTTAGATGGAATAGAAGTATTGGCGCTTTATACTTTGAAAAAAACATCATTTACCATCTCAGAAATTATATTAGGCATCAATGTTATCATCTTTGGTATTGCTGCTTTGAAATTCGGAATCGAAACTTCTTTGTATTCTGCATTGACCTACTTTGCTGCCACTAGAACTATTGATTATGTAGTGGAAGGCATTCAAGCATATACTGGTGTAACCATCATTTCTGGAAAAAGTGAAGAAATTAAATTCCAATTAGTAAACGAACTTGGAAGAGGAATTACAGTCTACAATGGCGAACGTGGCTTTCTTCCCGGAAAATTTGATGTAAGTACTAAATGCGAGATTATATTCACAGTAATCACTCGCTTAGAAATGAGAAAACTAAAAAATCTAGTTTATGATATTGACCCAAAAGCGTTCGTTTTTGCCAACACTATCAAAGAAGCCTCAGGCGGGATTATTAAAAACAGGGTAAAACATTAGCAAAACCTAGTCTTACTGAGCTATAAATAACCTTTTTATACTCAATAAAAATATACAATCTTTACTAACCATTTAAATTTAGACCAGATTTGATTTTAGCCTGCAAAAATCTTTATGGCGCCGATTTTGATAGTTTATTTCTTAAACAATTAGTTTTTTGGCATTTCAATACGCTTTTCGCTAAATTTTTATTTTGCCTTATCCTTCAACTCCGCTCAGGATGGCAAAATAAAAAATACCGCTGCTATCCCTAATGCAGCAAAAAACCATACCAACTTTTCAGCTCAATAAATATCTTTTATGGGTATTTGAAGCTAAATAAACCTAAAAAATTACCTACGCAATTAACCTATTTTTAGAGAATGCTGCTTCAATTTTGGTTGAGCTAAAAAAATAAAAAATTACTGTTAATTATAT
>JACMPO010000228.1 GCA_014377455.1 Flavobacterium sp. | reverse complement strand
CAAATGATGACTATTTAGCTCACAAAAATGACGGTGGAAAAACCACTTTTAGAACTTGTCCGGATAATACTAAATTCTTACTTAGCAATTAATCCGAAAAAGCCGAAAAAATGTAAGGCGTAAAAAACCATTATTGTTGTTGGATTATGTTTATGAACTTTTAGCAATTCAATCCTGAAATTGTATTAATCAATGGTGTTGATCGATTATATAAAATATCAGTCAATTTTTCAAATCAAAAAAAACCTCCAAAATCAAATGACTTTGGAGGTTTGTAAATTATGGTGGTCCTTACAAACCTGTTTACGAACCATTTTCTCCAAGATTTAAAGAGGCTTGCAATAAAATAAATTTATTTTATTGCAAAATGTTTTATTAGTACGCCAAATTAAAAAAAAACGGTCAAACTAACCACCTCTTTCCAGTATTAATTGACCAGTACAAATTATTAACAAATAACTAAAAATAAAATCATTACAATTAAATCATTATTCAAAAATGCATCAGAATTCAGTGGTCACGACAAATTTGAATTAGTTGATCAGCAACATTAGAATTGCAATTTATTTATAGTGCTTTGGGAAGAATAAAATAAAATGAAAAACTCAACTTTGTTAATTTTTATCAAGAATGCTTTACTTTCAATTGAGCGAGGGACTTTTTTTGTTCATCTAAAAGGGCATCAAGTTTGTCAAATACAATATTTTTAGCCTCATCACTTTCTAGCTTTTCATATTCTATTTCTTGGTTATCGTTACCAAATATAGTATTAGCATTTTCTAAATTATTTTCAAGAAGAGATATTATATTTAACTCAACCTTAGAAAGAAGAAGTTGATTCTGGTCGTTTTTTTTACGATGTTCCATTATCTCATTTGCTGAATTTGCAAGAACTATTATTTGAAGAATATCGATGGTGTTGTTTTTAATGGTCATCGCTAAGTCATACCATTCAATATTTTCCTGATCGTCTTCTTTAGGGAAAAACGATGTGAAATGAAATTTTTTAGAATTTAAGCCTTCCAAAATTTTAATCAATGGTTTTAAATTCGACAACGGCTGATCAATTGGTAGATTTCTTTTATTCTTCCATAATTTCAGAATTAGTTCCGAGCATTCTTTTTGTAATCCTTCTTTATTTTCTTCGTTCTCGCAAATTTCTATTTTATGAATCAATTCCGCAGTGTATTGAGCCATCCATTTGCCTAAAGTATCTACACTTTTGCTTAAATGTAATTCCTTAACAATTTTATTGCCCAATTCTAAAATCTGGTTCTCTGAGTGTTCTAACTGTTCCATCTGGTTTGATTAAATATAGTTTTACTGTTTTGGTATAGCTTCCGTAAGAATAATCTCGATCTTTGATTTGTCTGTCTATATAGCATTTTATTAATAAACATTTATCTGTATATTTTAAAAGCTCAAGTATATATTCTTTATTAACTTTTAAACGACCTCCTTCATTCTCGAAACCATGGTATCTTTCATCAACAACATTACTCCAATTTTCAAAAATTGAAATTAAATCTCCATTATGATATGCCATTTTTTTATCTGAAGAAAAATCAATAGTTGAAATTTTTTGAATTCTTTTCCCCAACCTGATTTTATATGTTGCTTTATTAATTGCCATTCGATCATGTTTATCTAAAGTATCATCTTTTGCATTAGATTCTTTTAACCATCCTTCCATTTTAAATTTCTTATAATCTATTTCCCTGCCATAATTATCCTTTTCAAGTGGTATGCTGTAGTCATGAGTATCCTTAGTGCAAAATAAAGCTCGTAATAGGGCATCTGCAGTTGAGTTATTGACTAGACAAGATCTAATTAGAATATCCTCGGTACTATCACCACTGTACATTTTTGAATTTAAATAAACGTTCAAAAACGAATTACTTGATTTTATTTCAACTGCATCATCATAATTATTTTCATCAATGTTTTCTTTCCATTTTTTGTCATGGAATTTATTTTCTTCGATCCAAAATTTCTTCTCTAATGGTATTGAATCAGTTAAATCATATAACCATCTTGTTCCCCATGAAATAGAGTTTGAATTAAGCCAGCTTTTCCAGTTTTTATAAAATTTTTGTTTTTTCAATGCAGTATTTTGAAGCAAATCATTTGCAGCGCAAAACATAGAATGATACTCATAATAATTTTTTAGATTTTCAATAGTTGGAATACTTCCATGATCATTTCTAGTCAAATAGTAATCAATACCATGAGCAAAAGTGTTGTCTTCTTTTTGTGGGTCGCCACGAAAATTCCAATCAATAGAGATATATTTATCACAAAGCTTCATAACTTCAACTTCCGAAACATTAAATTTCTTGGCTAGCCGTGCATACCAATAAGGAACTGTGTCTAAGTAATCAAATTTAAAAATAGTTTTTTTTCTGCTACCAGATTTCACTGATTTAATCTGTGGTTCATCTTCAGTCGCTGGAACCAAATTACTTTGCAATGATTTATTTACAATATTTATTTGCTCGTTACTATAGATTTCCGGATTAGAGTCAATTAAATTTTGACATGTTCTTTTAATGAAGTACTTAATTAAAACGTGGGGAAGTGAGTCATCTAAGAATGCCGAGTAGATGTCTTCAGAAAAACTAAATAGTGCTCTTGGATTTTCCTCGCTAGCTCGTGAAATTCCAACCCACAAATAGAGTTTAGCGGACATCCAATAAAATGTATAGTTTTTTTGCTGAAATGGATAACAGTCATGACGGTTTTGTTTGTCAAAAAGCATTTTTAGTACTTCTTTGGATTCGAAATTTACAAGACGACGAACCGCATGAACAGCATCCCATCGAATTCGCTTGTCTGGATGCCCTAAAATATACCGTAATGTATCAGCTATAACTTCATTATGATTTTGTGGAGGCGTCAGGCTATTATCCCAATTATTTTCAGGTACTTCGACTTTTATTTTTGCATTCCATTTTTGTAATGACCAAGCAATAATTGCTTCATTTTCATCCTTAGTTAAATTATACTTCAATAAGTCAATTGCAGAATAAATTGCTTCCGAAAATAAAATGTCAATTTTAGAAGCAATTATATCTGTCATAATCTTTGAAAGCACAGAATCAGTAATGTCAAATAATTTGGAAAACTTATAAAATTGCCAAACATTAAGCCCATAACCTTCATTAACAAACTCAGAAAACCAAAGTTCTATAAACGTTTTAAATTTATTGGCAGCCCATACTTTTACTAATGGATTGAAATTCCATTCCACTAACCGTTCTTCTAAAGCTTTTTCAATTGAGAAAAAATCAACTACATCTTTGTCAAGTTTAATAATTGCATCCAATTGTGATACTTGATCATTGATAAGACAGGTTGATTTTAAATCCACTAATAAATCATCAACAGTAAGGCGATGCTGATAACTTTCCAAATCTTTAGAAATGCTTAGTATTCCATCCTCCAATGATTTTGATGAAGTTGTATTTATCTTAGAAAGATCAACACTATGTTTGTGGATTGGTTCTTTGTAATGCTTATGACCAATATCCGTTCTTTTTTTACTAATCTCATTCTGGAATGATATATAATTAGTCAATTCTACTAAAATTTCTTCTTCTATAAATAAATTCCCTTTTATTTCATCAGATACAATTTGTAATAAAGAATCTGCACTACGTAGTTTAAAATGTTTTATAGTTATTTTTAAAAAGTAATTAAGGTCTTGCCAATTACCATAAATGGTAAGACGCTGAATAATGGTTTTGTAGATATGGACAATATCATCGTCATGATGATCTTCAGGTATCGTTAATAAGGCAGCAACAACTTTAGTATCTAAATAATTATTGTCTAATGAATGTCTAATTAAGGTTTTAAAACTTCTGAAAAAATATCCAATATCTTTATGATTCCATCTGCACGTAATTGCATAAGTACTCTTGATATCCAAGTTCAGTAGGCCGACAATTCCATCATAAAACGGAAAATGGTCATAGCCACTCAAGCTTTCGTAACTGAACTCAATAAAGCGAGCAAATTCGTTTGCTAATTTTGGATTATCATTTGTTAATCCTATTTTAGTCAAAGTACTTAAGCCTTTAATCTGATCATGTGCCTGAATATCAATTTCAGAAACAGCTTCTACTGCTTTATTAAAATAGTATTGTGCAATACTGCTATTGATTTTCATTGCTATTATTGCGCAATCTGTATAATATTCAACAGCGTCTCTGGCTAATAAATTCAGTTTTTTTACTATCCCATCAATTTCATTTAACAAGGATAAAGCGATTGAATGTTTTGATTCAGCATTTGCAATTGTTCTTGCTATCAATAATTTTAACGGGATTTGATTCGCATTTTTATGTTTGGCAGCATCAATGATCTGATTTATAAAATCTTTTTTGTTTTCTATGGAATCGATTACGGGTATGAACTTTACAGCTAAAAAATTTAAAATTCCAGTTGCTTCATGACTGCTGTAATATCTAAGATCCCAATCATTTTTAATTTTTTCAGTTAATTTATAAAACTCTGTCAAAGCCTCAGAACTGTCTATTTTTCCAATAGTGTAGCTTGCATTTAATCTGTAAATAGGTATTGCTAAATTGAAAAAACGTCGAAATTCCTGCTTATCTCTAGACAATCTTTCTCTATTTTCATATTTTTTGTCTTCCTCCTCAGTCTTGAACCTTATAGGATAAAAGTCTTCAATTATAAATTCTCGTTCATTGATAATATCTTCTATGGATTTTGTCCTTAATAACAAGTCCATTTCAATATCAGCATTACTATTAAAATATTTATTATAGAAAGACGGAACCTTATCTAAAGGTTTAACTTTTATAATAGAAAGGATGGAAATTGCATCTTCATAATTTATCAGTTTCAGCTTTAGTACTATTTCACTAAACTCAATGATTTGTATGTGGAAATAGAGTGGAAATTTTAATGTACTTAATTCATTAATTAATTGCTCCGCAATATTTTTGATATCAATGAGTGTAGTTTTTTCAAATTGAAATAATTTATTTACAATTACTATGCTTACTGCCAATGGCAAATCAGTTTCTTTTACCCATGCATTAATTTGTTCGCTTGATTCTTGGCTAAATATATTATCTAACAAAATTAATGTCGCTTGCAGCCTGATTTCCTGTGGCTTCCATCGGTTAATCCAATTTATCGCTGCTCCGACTCCTTTCAATCGCAAATATGCTTCCATTCCGTAGGCAAGGTCTTCGCTTGAAATTCTGTAATTTCTCCTCTCTTCCTTATTTAGTCCCTTACGTAAATCAACCCATTTTTCTACTATTTTAAGATGTGATTTTGCTTTTTTATGACTCTCTTCCTGTCTCGAGTATATTGCTGCAAGCTTAAAATTAAAAGAGCCCCCCCAAGTACTTTCCTTTGAATTTCTATTAATTTTATAAAGCGAGGCTTCATCACTAAATATCGCAGATAATTCAGCATTTTCAATTAATAAATTAGTCAATGCAGTTTCTTTTTTAGCTTCATCTGCTGCTATCATTAATAGTTTAAAATAAGTAACCTTGTCATCTTCATGGCTACTTAATTTCATGGCTAGTTTAGCTCTATCTATATAGACTTCTTTACTCCGAATTGGATCGGATGGTACGTCCCTAAATTTATTTTCAAGAACTATATCTTTTAATTGAGATTTATATCCCGCATCATATAATGCAAAACCCAAATTAACTGATGCATAGTCGCTCGTTCTCGATTCAGAGATTAGTAGGTCTGCAATAGCTGATTTAGTATCAGATCCTGGAATATATTTTTCACGAATAAAATTTTCAAAATCTTCATCCCGAAAAGACAGGAAATTTTTATGTAATAATAATCCATGCCAAATATCCGTTGACAAATCTGTGTAAAAAGCAGAGTCTTCTGTATTTAGTTTTAGAAGATAGGATAATGGAACTGGTCGTGGTAAAGCAATTAATAATTTAAAAAAGTCTGCAATAATCTGGTTTCCGTCTTCTCCTATCTTTTTTGCAGCATCGTTAATCCGATCAAGAATCAAGTCTTTTACTTCTTTCCCATTTGGCTTTAAATAATTTATGACTTCATGAATTCCCATCTTTTTGAAATCAAGTGTATACGATTGTACACGTGGAATTCCGGAAGTAAGGTTATGAAATTCCTCAATTTCGGGAACAGTTAAATTCGGAAAATAATTTTTGACATAATGAGAAGTTTCCGCTATTGTAAATGAACTTAATGGAACATCAATACAGCTTTGCGGCAGTTTAAGTGTGCCTTTTCTGTTTGTTCTACTTGTCACAATTAATTTAAAACCCGCAGGGAAATTTTCATTTAATAAATCCTGGACAAAACTGACCGAAAAATCTTTTGATGAAGCGGTAATACTATTGTCTGCTGCATCAACTATCAATAATAAGTAGGCTTCGGGGTTTCGTTTTTTTAAAATTTCAATAGCCCGATTAATTCTTTTAATAAATTGTTTTAAAAATATGTGCTTTTCTTCTTGTCTCAACAACAAAAATGGGGTACTCATTTTTTTTGCAAGTTCATTACTCAGCTGTGTAAGTGCTTGACGATGCTGATGCCTATTATCCGATGGATTTAGATAATCCCCTCCACCATAACAATCAAAAAGTAAAGATTCACAATAATCAGGAATGTTTTTAATTATAAGTTGAGAAATAGTTGATTTTCCAATGCCAGCTCCGCCATGAAGACATATTACTTTTGAAGCTTCATTTTTAATGACCTTAAGAATATCCGAAATCTGCTCCCTCTGAACCTGATACTGAATATTTTCAAACTTCTGATTAACGGGAAAAAGATCTTCTAAAACACATTTAAAACACATCAAAAGATCTTCCTTGGAAATTTGATTATTGATTCTGGATTCAGGCATCATTTTTTTCCACATCAGACCATGAAGCGCATTGTATTCGTCTGTTGAATGAACACTTAGAGTGCTTATTGTATTAAAAATTTCTTCATTTAAGAATTCTCTTGATGAGGCGCCGCAATCTTCAACGTCAAAAATATTCAAAAAATCGGAAAATTCTTTAGCCGATAAATTAGATGCTTGATAAATTTTTTCGATTGCAGTTTTGTCAGATTTTGAAAAATCCGTGATAATTGAATTATAGTCGATTGGGATTCCTTTTAATGAAGAATACTTTTTTTGAAAGTTTAATAAAGTTTGTCTTTGAGTTTCATTAAACCTCCTATTGCTTATAAATTTTATTGCTAATTTATGTATGGTGTTTTCTCTTCCATACTCGTCGAAAAAGGTTTTAAATACGGAAGACAATTTATAAATAATTGAACTCTCAATTTTATTTTTCTTCTTTTCATAAAGTTTATAGAATGTCCATTCCTCATTAATTCTGCGGGTACTATACTTTAATTGAGAAACAATGACCTTAGTTGCCTTTTCAAAATTTTCACCTCCATAAAATTCTACGATATCCACCCCCAGAAGCTTAATACCAGTTGGGTCCAATTTTGTACTTTCCTTTATACCGATTCCCTCAATTGATAAAACCTTAAGCCCCTCATCATCAAAATTTAATAGTTCGAAAGATTTTCGAATACTCCATAAAACATGAAAATCGTCACCTGCGTTAGATTCAGGTGCTTCAGAAGTTGTTTTTTTCATTTAACTTGATTATTATTTTACAAAGCAGATAATCAATCGATTTTTGCAGAATTTATTATAGACGAAGATAAGATTATTTCAAATTAAATAGTTCTCAATAGGGAGAATTTGAAGTCATTATTTAAAATATTTAATATTATTATATCGAGTATCTTTTTAACGATACCCTTAAGGTGTTCGAATCGGTGTTTACAGTAAAGGTGGTAACTTATCAATATTAAAGAAAATTCAAAATAATTTTCGAATCAAAAAAAACCTCCAAAATCAAATGATTTTGGAGGTTTTTAAATTATGGTGGCCCTTGCGAACCTATTTACGAACCATTTTTAGCAGGATTTGAAAAAATTGAGTAAGTTGTAAATTAAATTAATTTGATTCAAATCCAATCATGGTTTGTAATTTACTTTATATTTTTATTGACCCTGTCGGGGCAATTTTCGACGCACTTTTGAGAAAATTTTAGAAAATCGAATCAGCTATCATTAATTTTATAAACTTAACGAAAATATTCAATTTTATTCCCAAACTCTATATCCACGCTAACTTTGTATATCCAGTATGTAATATTTCAATTTTAACAATTCCTGTTTTTATGTATTTGGAAATAAAACCTGTTGCAATTTTTCAAAAGCTTCCTTATGTTTTTGAAGAGGCATTTGTTCCAGATTTATCATTTTCCAACGAACCGACGGAAGATTAGCAATTACCTCAACATTATCCATTTCCATTAGGCTCCAATCGGGAGTTTTGTTTTTAAATGACAACAGAAATTTTTTTTCATTTTCTGTCATCTGAGTATTAATTTGCTCAATTAAATCTTCTCTAGCTTCTTCAAGTTGTTCTATTGCGACGTCTACTTGAGCCATTTGCATAAACTCCGTTTTATAAATTTCACTTATGTCTTTACGGTTTGGTGCTAAGAGTTCAGACATCGGTCTTTGATGACTAATTAAAAACACCAGAAATGTTTTTCGGAGATTTTCCGTTAATCCTTCATTTTCAAGGAGAAATTTCACATCAAATAAATCTCTTGGATGTTGTCTGTCTAAAGCTGCACACAATTTTCCGGCATACAAATCAGGAAGTGATGCCACTTGCATTTCAACATATCCAAATTCTCTTTCTACTTCTTCACTAACTTCCATTCTCTCTTCAGGGAAAACAGTTCCTCTGATTACCGGCGATAACTCTACTTTGATTCGCACTTCTCCTTGACTTACAATTAGTCTTAGTGCTTCACTTTGTTCGTGTGCATCTTGTACTTTACTACCAGGTATTGTTTGGATTATTAGTTTGCTTATACGGGACAATGCAGCTCTTATATTTATTAATGCCGTTTCGCGATCATCCATTGGTATGTAAAGCAAATCAATGTCGACCGAAAGTCGAGGAAGTGCTCTGTAAAATAAATTGATTGCAGTACCTCCTTTAAGGGCAAAACATTTCTCTGTATCTACTAATGGTAATACACGAACTAAAAGTTGTACTTGTTTACTGTATATATTATTTGCGTCTATAGCCATTCCGGAACTGTTATTTTATATTTATTATCTAATTTCCCTTCTTTTACTATCATTCGATTTCCTGAACCCAATGTAATGCTTTCTCTGTTGATTTTACTTAGCCAAACATAATTATGGCGGTCAGCAAACCAAAAGAAAAGCCGTTTGACTTTTACATTTTGACATCCTTCTAATACTTTTTGAAGGCTTCGTGGTGATAATGTAGTCAGTCCTTGCATTAATTGGTCAGCATGTTCAAAAGTTACTTTTTGAGGCACGTCTAAAAGTACTTCGAGGTATGCTCTTTCCGGTGATGATAGTATTAGTTTTTCATTATTGTTATCCCAATCTCGTTCGATTGTAAAAGAATGTGTTCGTTTGTTTTTATTTGATCCTATTTCGTTTTCTTCTACACTTTTACCAAACAAACTGTTCGTAGTATGTCTAATAAAATTTACATTCAAAGCTAAATTAGTAACCCATTCCGGTAGTAGATCATTTCCATACAAATGCACTATTTTATTTTCAGAGAATGATAAATAATGGGATAAGCCTTGCATTTCGAGCGCTGTTAATCCTCCTATTACCAAATCCGTATTCAGTATCGATTGTAAGGAGTATGCCACCGATTGCCAAGTTATTTTAGTCGCGTTTCTGACATATATCCCTTTGCTTATGGATTCCAGTTGGTTGCTCTTTACCAAATTATCTATTGCATGGCGGCTTAAATTATTTTTCATAAGCCATCTACGGGTAGCAATTACTCCTTCCGGCATTATGTGATATAACTCTCTTCTTCGGGCTACATTGATGGCCATAATTTAAAAGTTTAGTGTTTTGCGGTGATTATCGCCGCTATGTAAAGGTAGTGTAAATTATTTAATTTAAATATTCGTATTTTGACGGCGATTATCGCCGTCAAAATACGAATATTTAAACTTTTTATAAAAACTCATAAGAAACCAACTCAAACGAAATCAACTCAAACGAAATCAACTCATAAAAAAACTATACTATTTGTATATTCTATTAAACACTTTTTAGTATAGCTGCAAATTCCGGCTAATTGCTAACTATTTCTCCTATGAAATCTAGTATATTCACTTATTTTGAATGTTCACGAAAACGTGAACGTGTATTATTTGTGAACAAGAACAATGCTAAAATATTTTCCGCTTACAAAAACGAATTTAATTTTTCGCTAAAACCGTACTTTATTGCTTTCTATTTACTATTTATCATTATAAATTTCAGATTTATGGATTTATATTAATGAATAAATGGTAAACAGCTATTTCACCTGAACTTCTATAATGATTTACCTTTGCCATTTTTAAATTAACTCGAATTGGAAATTGCTTTTTTATTTCTTCTAACTCAAATTGCTGATGTTTTCCAGTTAACTACTTCTCTTACTTTAAATTGAATTATTAAATCTGGTATATGTCTTTCGAAAGTGTCAATAATTTGGAATTGCTCATCAATTTGATTTTCAAAATTTTTAATTATTTCTTTAATACAATCTATTATCTCATTTATGTATACAGAAGTTTCATTAAAATTTGTTTTGTCAATTCTATTAATTCCTGTAAACTTGATATCATTAATTTTTTTGTTATTTATCTTTCCTGCAGGATTCTCCGGTTTTGTATTCAAATCTCGATATACCGTACCCGAGCAAATTACTGAAAGAATACCTTCTTCTGAATTTCCATCCTGTTTTGTTAACCAAGATATGGTTCCATAAATTGGAAGCAAATTGTCTAAAGAAGTTATTTGATTGATTCTTTCATCAAGATGCTGATTAGAATGTCTTAAGCCTTCAATTTCCTTCAATTTGATTAAAAGAGGATCTGTATCTGGAATATTAAATTGTCGTTTAATTACATTTTTTAAAATAGTTGCATTATTTATTATTGACCATACATCTGAAAAAATTAACCCTGTATAATTTTCATTACTCGGATTAAAAGCGAAATCAAATAAATTTTTTTCCAGTCTTTCAAAAATTAATTCGCAAATATCAACACTATATCTTATTGCGTTGAAAGCCACTATTTGTTCTGGGTGTAAATTTGCTGGAGGTGTTCGGAAAAATGAGTTGGTTGCTATTATCATACTTTTCTTTTTGATAAAATATTAATGTAATTAAATATTTTAGGATTGTCTTGAAGTTCTGTTTTATCCCAACTCCTAATGAGAGTTAGTTTATCTAAATTAATATTCCCATGTCTAAATATTCCTATTTTAATTTTCCTCTTTCTGCTTTTATTCAAAAAATTATAGCGATTGATTTCGTGAAGCAAAGACTTGTATTTTTCGCGTAAAACGATTAGATATATGACCGGAATAAAAAGAATTGAAAATAAAAGTGGTAACACAAATGATTTCAAATTGCTTAATGTAAATAACTCTTTATATTAGTAAAAAGTTTTATAAGTTACATAAGCTATTAGAGTAAAACCAACATAGGAAAGTGTTGTTTTTAGCAAATTGCTAACTTGTTGATGTCCTTCTCTTTCTTTATAAGTCTCCGCAAATATTTGTAAAATTGCAATAAAAGAGATGAATGGAATAAAAATAAATTCCTCTAATAAAGAAAAATTATAAAAGTTGATAATAAACTCCAGAAATAATGTCATTGAAAAGGTTTTCAATGTTAAATTCAACAAATCTCTATTTTTATGAATTTTTGTGAAACCAAAAAAAGTAAATAATGCTACACCAAAAAACCAAAATAAAAAGTCTTTGAAAAGATAATTTTCCCATAATCCAATTCGGTTCAAGATATATATAATTGAACCTAAATAAACAATAAAAATGAGGTAACAGATCGTTAATTTTTTAGCAAAAAAACACTTTATCAAATCTAAAAAAGCTTTTGAACTTTTAGAAACATATATTAGTACAGATAAAATCACAACCATCCAAACAAGCGTTGCAATTTCTCTATTTGACAATGAATTTATAATTTCCAATTATTCTATTTTAGCTAAAATTTCAACAACTATTTTTTCACTACTCTTTAAACTATTCTTTTCTAAAACACTCACGAAACCTAATTTACATTTCTTCATTAATCCATCATAATGATAAACTCCAAACTTACTATCCTCTTGATTTATTTTGGGGTATAAAAGCATGCTTTTTTCTGCTTCCCAATGTAGATTATAAGTGAACATCTGTTTTAAATCATCATCTGAAGGGTTTTTAGAGTCCACAATTTTCCATTTTGTATCAATAACAAATGTTTCTTCTTTGTCAGAAGTTATCACTATATCGGGCCTAATAGTTTTATGTTCCCAAAAATCAGTTTTATTTTGAAAATTTACTTTGTATCCTGCTGGCTTATGCTTTTGTAAAATTCTATATATGTACTCTTCCCAAAGTTTATTCATGTCAAATAACAAGGTGAGCATATTTGCATTTCCGGAACTCAGATTTGGTGAATAATTTAAAATTAACATTTTGGCAATGCTTAAAGCTCTTTCGTAAGGAATCACTTTCCGGTTACTAATTATTTTGCCAAAATGACTTGAATTAATTTCAATTTCTTTGTAATCATTGAATTCAAAAAGTAATCTATTCAGCTTGTCTTTTAATTTGGTATCTACAAGATTTTCTAAAATCTTTAGCCCCTTTAACAATATTTGATGAAGTAAATGGTCTTTATCGTATACTTGATGTTCACAATAAAACCGTTCCTTATGCACTATGTTTTTTTGAATATTTTGAGAAAAAATCAATTTGCCTTTAAGAGCCAATTGGTTACTTTGATGGAAATTCCAGTGATATTGACCACCCAATTCCAATTTAAAGTGAGCACCTGATTCCAATTCAAAATGACCACCTAATTCCGGAGCAAACTGACCACCTCCATTTTCAATAAAAACTACTTTTTTTCATCTGTTAATTAGT
>JACMPO010000227.1 GCA_014377455.1 Flavobacterium sp. | reverse complement strand
TTCCTCGTTCTCAAGCTTTAATAACTCTTGTACAAACGCTATTTTCCTTGTTTGAATATCCATTTCAATTTGTCCGTTTATCAAATTTACAAAAAACTTTTTTGAAACTTTTCAATTAGTTGATTTACAAATTAGACCTCTCGTTATTACTCGAGGTGACGCTCCTTTTTAAGCAATGTCGACGGTAGGAGACATCTCACCTGCAAAGTTTTTTCTTTAGCCTAGCCTGCTAAGACTTAAACTAGTTAGAGCCAAGATTCTGTTAGCTTAAGTTTTTATTCATTTTTAATTGGAGTTGAGTGAAGCATTTCTAGTTCCCACCCATTCTCTGTTAAAATTGCTGTTGCACTTTCTAGCCAATGCGCTTTTCTAATGATTTTATTGTCAACGGTGAATGTTGCATAGTTGTGGTATGCAACCCATGCCATCTTGTTTGCGACTTTAATTTCGATAATTTCAATTTTATTTATTCTTGTTGGATTCGGTTTCCTGATTATGGCGTTATCCAAATAATTTGCAATAGAATCATTATTCCAAACTTCTCCGTTTTCTAACAGTAGGAAGTCTTTTGTGTAGTATTTATTAATGTTTTTAGAATCTAATTTAGACCATATTTCGTCAAAAGATGCGTTTACTAAATTTTTAATACGTGTTTTGTCCGTTTCTTTTGAAACTTGTCCGAATGCTATTGTTGTAAACAATAACATAAAAATTATGGAGTGAAGTCTTTTCATTTTTGGTGTTTAAAAATTACTGATAACGTTAATTGTTTGCTATGTGGCGGCAATAGAAAATCCTTTTCATTTCTAGGTTCTAAGATGCGCTGGGTTAACATCTAGAACAGTATGTTTTAAAAACCCATTTCTTTTGCCCAACCCGCTAAGACTAAAAATAGTTTGGGTCATTTATTATATCTGTTTAATAAAATATTAACTTTTTCAATTGAAATGCAGCCACTAATACCAACTGAATTTGAATTCACAGTATTATTAATCAATTTTGCATATTGTAAAAAGTTAATGCCCATTAATTCTACACCTCCTCCTTTCTCAATTCCTGAAATGTATTTATTTAGATTATTAATAGTTTCAAAGTAAGGTGTAGTAATAAATGAAGTTAATCCAATTACGGAATCATTTTCAGGTTTATCAGCTAAAAGAACTAAAGCACCGCCTGAATTACCTTTATTTTTTGTCATGTCAAGCCAAGCAACATTTCTATCAACTTTATTAATAGATTGTGAAAATAAAGTTGATATTATACCTGAAGATATTAATGGCTGATTCAGGTCTAAAGGAAATCCACAAGTATAGACAGTTGCACCCTCATAAGAGTCTGAAAAATTCCCTAATTTCAAGAAGCTATTGTTCTTGACATTCGCTTTTAAAACACAATAATCCCAAATAAAAGCTTCTTTTACAATTGCGTCATTAGATATATTAATAAAAATTGATAATGGAATCGTGTCATTTTTATAATTAACAAAATTGAATTTACTTAGTATTTTTCCAGTACTATCAATTTTAGTACTTTCATTAAATACTACATGCCAATTGGTAACTATAATTCCATCGCTTGATACATAAAATCCTGTTCCAGATTTATTTCCATCAATTAGAATTCTTCCACTCGATTGTTTAATGTTCTCAATTCTTTTAAAGGTGGATATTTTATCTCCAAAGACACCTATAGTTTGTGTGAATCCAAATTTTCCAATCAAGGAAAATAATGCTAACAGAATAATGTTTTTCATATATAAAACTACTCTTTCTTTCTTAATATTTGATTTTATTAGTTTATTAGCATATTTATAATATTAAATATACAAATTATAGCACATCCCTAAGTTAAATAAACCTGATGGCAGCGGATAACGGCCAAAGCATAAGGCATGCAGGCGTATGAGCGAACAGCAGGACTGTCCTAACCGATAAAAACAGAAACCTGCTTTTCTTAAAAAAAAAGGCATTTACCCACTTACCTTTCCGTCCCTCATTGTCGGGACAAGCCTAGTCACTTTTTTCCGCAAAAAGTAACCAAAAACTCTCCGCTGCGTCTATTGCTTTTAAAGTTTTTGCTTTGGCTCTTTTATCATTTCCGCAATAGCCAAGGCGGAATTAAAAGTATATGTAGGTTTTGTACTTTGGCTTGATATAAACCTTACCTAAAAACAAAAAAGCAAGACCGTTTCCAATCTTGCTTCTGCTATTTTCAGTCTTGTATCTTGTTTCTTGCACTAGTGAGCGCATAAAGCAATCTGCCTTGG
>JACMPO010000035.1 GCA_014377455.1 Flavobacterium sp. | reverse complement strand
GTTAGCTGAATGCGTTTTCTATCTTCATCAACCTCTATAACTTTTACCTGAACGTGTTGTTGTAGCGTTACTACTTCATTTACATCAGTTACAAATCCGGCTTTGAGTTGGGAAATATGAACCAAACCACTTTCTTTAATTCCGATATCTACAAAACAACCAAAAGCGGTAATGTTATTAACAATACCAGTCAAAATCATTCCAATTTTGACATTTTTTATCGATGTAACTGTTGGATCAAATTCGAAGACCTTAGCTGATTTTCTTGGATCTAATCCTGGCTTTTCCAATTCTTTTACAATGTCTTTCAATCCTAGAATTCCGATAGCAGTTGTAACATAATTTTCCAATTTTATTTGAGAAATCTTCTCTTTATTAGCAATTAAATCATTAGTTTTCAACCCTAAATCTTTTGCCATTTTCTCAACAATTAGATACGCTTCAGGGTGAACTGCCGAATTATCTAACGGGTTTTTTCCGTCTTTAATTCTGATAAATGCAACACCTTGTTGAAATGCTTTTTCACCCAATCGTGGCACTTTTTTCAATTGTTTTCTGTCTTCAAATGCACCGTTTTCTGTTCTATACTGTACAATATTTTCGGCCAACTTCTCTCCTATTCCGCTTACATAACTTAACAAATGTTTGCTTGCTGTGTTGATATTTATGCCAACCGAATTCACACATCGTATAACTGTTGCATCCAATTCTTCTTTTAATTTTACTTGATCTACATCATGCTGGTATTGACCAACGCCAATTGATTTTGGATCAATCTTTACTAATTCTGCCAACGGATCTGAAAGTCGTCTTCCTATAGAAACCGATCCACGAACAGTTACATCATAGTTAGGAAACTCGTCTCGTGCAATTTTACTGGCAGAATAAACCGATGCGCCAGCTTCTGAAACTATGAAAACCTGAATTGGTTTATCAAAAGCAATTTTCTTAATAAAAAACTCAGTTTCTCTGCTTGCAGTTCCGTTACCAATAGAAATGGCTTCAATGTTATAGGCATTTACCATAGAACGAATTTTTTTCATTGCCATAGCACTTTCATTTTGTGGCTGGTGCGGATAAATGGTTTCATTGTACAATAAATCGCCTTTTTCATCCAAACAAACCACTTTGCAACCACTTTTAAATCCAGGATCGATAGCCAAAATTCGTTTTTCGCCCAATGGTGGCGCAAGTAATAACTGACTCAAATTAGTTGCAAAAACAGCAATTGCAGTTTTATCGGCTTTGGCTTTAAATTCTTGCAGAACTTCGTTAGAAATTGCCGGTTCTAAAAGTCGTTTGTAACTGTCTTTAATGGCAATTTTTAAATGTTCTGTAGTGTCGTTATTAACTTTTATGATTTCATTTTCGATAAAGTCGATGGCTTCTTGGTTTTCAATTTCAACATTTAATTTGATAAAACCTTCATTTTCGGCTCTCAACATTGCTAGCAATCTGTGTGATGGCGCTTTGGCAATTGGCTCTGCCCAATCAAAATAGTGTTTGTATTTCTGAGCTTCATCAACCTGAGCTTTTTTCTTAACAACCTTAGTTGAAACGATTGCTTTACGCTGAAAAAATCTTCTTATATTTTTACGAATAAACACATTTTCATTAATCCATTCGGCAATAATATCTCGTGCGCCTTGCAACGCTTCGTCTTCATTTTTTACTTTATCGTTAATGTATTGCGTTGCAATAAAATCGATATTTTCATTTTTTTGACTGAAGATAATTTTTGCTAAAGGTTCTAAACCGTTTTCTCTAGCTGTATCGGCACGCGTTTTTTTCTTTTTTTTATAAGGCAAATACAAATCTTCTAGTTCTTGCAAATCAAATGACTTTTCAATTTTTAATTTTAAATCTGCTGAAAGTTGACCTTGTTCTTCAATGGTTTTTAAGATAGATTCTTTGCGTTTTACAATTTCATCATATTGCTTAGCCAATTTGGCAATATTTTCTATTTCAACCTCATCAAGATTTCCGGTTTGGTCTTTTCTGTAACGCGAAATAAAAGGAATGGTACAATCGTCAGCAAGTAATTTTAATGTGGCTTCAATGTTTTTAGGAGAGGTATTTACTTGACTTTGAATAAAATTTATGTTGGTCATAATTTAATCTTGAACTATAAAATCTTTAGGATCTTCTTTTTTAAATTCGGGCTGAATATTGATGTGATTAATATGAAACTGATTGAATAACACCTGTTCTATTTGATGTAAAAGATCATTAAACTCGCTCATTTTTATGTCGTTTGCACAATCTAAATGAGCTTCAAGATGAAGTTCGTCATCATTTAAATTCCAAATATGAATGTGATGTAGCTTGTTTACTCCTGATATTTTATGTACTTCTCTAACTATTTCTTTTATATCAATAGTATCTGGAGTAAAAAGCATTAACATTTTTGTAGAAGATACTATCAAATCATAACTTACATAAATTAGATAAAGTGCTATAAGTAAAGTCATCAAGCTATCAACCCAATACCAACCAAAAAATTTCATTAAAACTCCACCTATTAAAACTGCTATTGAAGCCATCATATCTGTCAATAAATGCAAGTACGCCGATTTCATATTTATATTATGTTGCGCATCTTTTTTGAGCAATAAAACCGAGCTTCCGTTTACAACTATACCCAAAAGTGCCAACCATATAACTAAGTTTGATTGAATAGGATATGGATCAAATAATCTTTGAGAGGCTTCATAAATTAAAATTAGAGCAACAACAATTAGGGTAATTGCATTTATAAAAGCTGCGATAAGTTCAGCTCTTTTAAAACCAAAAGTTTGACCAACAGAAGCTTTTCTTTTTGATAATTTATTTGCTAAAAAGCTAAAAAGCAACGAAAGCACATCTGAAAAATTATGTAAAGCATCTGAAATTAGAGCTAAACTCCCAGACATAATTCCGCCAATAATTTGGGCAATAGTAATGATTAAATTAAGTAAAATGGAATAAATTAAATTTTTCCCTTTTACTTCGTGTTTGTGAATATGAACGTGTGAATGATTGTGTTCCAAAATATTAGCAACTTATTTTATTAACTCTATTTTCGTGTCTTCCGCCATCAAACGATGTATTAATAAAAGTATCAACAATTTCTACGGCTTGCTCCATTGATGTAAATCGAGCTGGAATACTTACAATATTAGCATTATTATGTTGTCTTGCCAACAAAGCAATTTCTTTTGTCCAACAAAGCGCACAGCGAATTCCCTGATGTTTATTTGCGGTCATTGCGATTCCATTACCACTTCCACAAATAACAATACCAAAATCGGACTTTCTGGTTTCTACATCGGTCGCTACAAGGTGACCAAAATCCGGATAGTCTACACTATCTGTTGTATCGGTTCCGTGATTAATTATTTCGTAACCTTGGGTTTCTAACAAAGTTATTATTGCTTTTTTATAATCTGTACCAGCGTGATCGTTTCCTATTGAAATTTTCATCATTATTTTTAATTTATTTTCTTGTAAAAACCCAAATATTAATCTTAGAACGAGTTTTATATCTTTACAAAAATATACATTATACAATGAAATTTAATGCTTATTTATCAAGAATTGAATACAGCGAAAGTTACTGGACTTCGATTATAATTATTCCTGATACAATTTTTGATAAAATGATTTTGCTTTCGCCAAATAAAAGAGTTATTTGCACACTTAATAATACCATCCGTTTTCATTGTGGGATGATTCCAAAAGGCACGTATCATTATATTATGCTGAATAAAGAACGTATCAAAATTTTGAACATTGATGAAAACAAAGAAGTTTTAGTTGCATTAACTCCCGATAAAAGCGAATTTGGTTTTGAAATTTGCGAAGAGTTACAAGAAGTTTTATTTTCAGATCCTGATGGCGAATTGCTCTTTAAAAAATTAACTTCGGGCAAACAACGAAGCATTATTTATCTCATTTCTAAAACAAAGAATTCACAACTGAGAATAGAAAAATCCTTTGTAATTTTAGAACATTTAAAACGCAATAAAGGTAAATTTGACCCTATTTTATTTCAAGAAGATTGCAGAAAATTTGGAGCACAAAATAAATTTTAGTTACTCCTCTATTTAACAAGTTGTTAAAAATTATCGACTAATTAAACATCATTATATCAATAAGTTATAAATTAATTTTTGTTATTGTTAACATAATTTTACAATTCATTGATAATCAGTTTACGTTAAGTTAACACAGTTTGTTAACAACTTAGTATATTTTCTAGGAAGTTTTTTATGCATGAGCCAAAAAAAATTGTAATCAAAAACGCAAGTTAAAAATCCAAATAAAGTTTGATGAATTTTTATAAAAGTTATCACTAATTAAAACTACTTTTTAAACAAAATTTTAAATTAAAGTTATTTACATTAAGTACAATAAATAGATTGTCAACATTTGTTAACAAAAACTAAAAAAAGCTTAAAAATGAATCTATTATATTCTTAAAAGTATGTTGATAAAAATATGTAAAATAAAATAACTTATAAAATCAAATTTTACCTAAAAACTTATTGTACAAATTAACATACTATAATAACCACCAAAATTTATTTAAAATTTAAAATTTCTTTTTTATGATTTTAATAAATGTTAACAACTCTAAAACTTAAAGAAAACCATAATTAATTTTAAACTACACTTAAATTGCCATTTAAATGATCCAATATTTGCTGTACACGATCAAAATCGTTAGGATGAACTTTAAGTTGAATTCCGCCATAAGCTAGACTTGCCATAGGATTTACTGAAATTAAATTTTCATTCTGAAATAAAAACGGAATTTCTTCATTTTCTAAAATAGACTTCAGAACAATAATTTCGTGAGGAAAATTAAATATAGCAATGGTTTGAAAAGTAGCCATTTATTTTTCTTTCAAAAATACAAAAGTTATATTTTTAACAATTTTATAATCGATACTCTTTTTCTATTTTCAAATTAGTAACTTTGAATATTAAAATAAAAAAATGAGCAAATTACCAAAAAAGTTTGGAAGCAAGCCGAAAACCTATTCGGAAAAAATATTAAAAATACTATCACAAAATTCTAATAAACCATTCAACTATAAGCAAATATGTGCTGTACTTGAATTGTCTGATACTAAAAGCAGAAACGAAATTATAAAAGATTTAAAAATTCTTGCTTCGCAAAAAGTAATTATCGAAAACGAGCCAGGAAGTTATTTAGTAAAAGCAATTTCTCAAGATTATTATGAAGGACGAATTGATATGACGTCTAGAAAAACTGCTTATTTTATTTGCGATGAGTTTGAAGAAGATGTTTTTATTCCTACCAATAATTTAAATCATGCGTTAGATAAAGATAAAGTTAAGGTTTATATATACAATCGTCGTCGTGGTAAAAGACCCGAAGGTGAAGTTATTGAAGTATTAGAACGTAAAAAAACAGAATTCGTTGGAGTTATTGATATTCAAAAAAACTTTGCCTTTGTAACCACTGCAAATGCAAAAATGTATACCGATATTTTTATTCCAAAAGATAAATATAATGGTGCAGAACAAGGCGATGTTGTGGTTGTAAAAATTGAGGATTGGCCTAAAAAAGCTGATTCTCCGTTTGGATCTGTAATAAATGTTTTAGGAAAACCAGGCGAACACAATACTGAAATTCACGCCATTTTAGCAGAATATGGTTTGCCTTATGATTTTCCTATAGAAGTTGAAGTTTTTACTCAAAAAATTGACACTGCAATTCATCCAGAAGAAATTGCAAAACGTCGTGATATGCGTGATACATTAACGTTTACAATTGATCCGCGAGATGCAAAAGATTTTGACGATGCTTTATCGTTCAAAAAATTAGAAAATGGTAATTACGAAATTGGTATTCACATTGCCGATGTTTCCCATTATTTACAAGAAGGAACTATACTTGATGATGAAGCTTACAATCGTGGAACATCAGT
>JACMPO010000226.1 GCA_014377455.1 Flavobacterium sp. | reverse complement strand
TGATGACTTCTCAGGAATTAGAGTCTATGGCTGCTACTGTGATTTCTCCAATTGTTGATGGTGCTTACCAATCAGGTTGCCATACTGCTTCGGTTTGGGATAATAAATCCAAGGCAAATATTCCTAGACTGATGAAATTTATGAACGACTTCGGATTGATCACAGCTCGTGATCCGAAAGGCGTTTATTACGCAATGACCGACGTAATTCACAAAGTATTGAATGATATTACCGTAAACGAATGGGCTATAATTATTGGTGGTGATTCTCATACCAGAATGTCTAAAGGTGTTGCTTTTGGTGCCGATTCAGGAACTGTTGCGCTTGCATTGGCAACCGGTGAAGCTTCAATGCCAATTCCGGAATCGGTTAAGGTGACTTTCAAAGGAGATATGAAAGAGTATATGGATTTCCGTGATGTGGTTCACGCTACACAATTTCAGATGCTAAAAACATTTGGCGGAGAGAATGTATTCCAAGGAAGAATAATTGAGGTTCATTTAGGAACGCTGAATGCTGACCAGGCATTTACGTTTACGGATTGGACTGCAGAAATGAAAGCGAAAGCTTCCATCTGTATTTCTGAAGATTATACCTTGATTGAATCACTAGAAATGGCCAAAGGTAGAATTCAGATTATGATTGACAAAGGAATGGATAATACAAATCAAGTGCTAAAAGGCTTGATTGCTATTGCCGATAAAAGAATTGCTGAGATTATTTCAGGCGAAAAACCAGCGCTAAGACCAGATGCAAATGCTAAGTATTACGCTGAAGTTGTAGTCGATTTGGATCAAATTACTGAGCCTATGATTGCAGATCCAGATGTGAATAATGCTGATGTTTCTAAAAGATATACCCACGATACCATTAGACCTCTATCTTTCTACGGTGGCGTTAAAAAAGTAGATCTTGGATTTATCGGTTCTTGTATGGTTCACAAGGGCGATATGAAAATACTAGCGCAAATGCTTAAGAATATTGATGAACAAAATGGTAAAGTAGAGTTCAAAGCTCCGCTTGTGGTAGCTCCGCCTACATATAATATTGTTGATGAATTAAAAGCTGAAGGCGATTGGGAGATTTTACAAAAATATTCTGGTTTCGAATTCGACGATAATGTTCCTAAAGCTGCTGCACGAACTTCTTACGAAAAAATGCTCTACTTAGAACGTCCAGGTTGTAATCTTTGTATGGGGAACCAAGAAAAAGCGGTCAAAGGAGATACAGTTATGGCAACATCTACTCGTCTTTTCCAAGGAAGAGTAGTTGAGGATACTGAAGGTAAAAAAGGAGGGTCTTTGCTTTCTTCTACACCAGTTGTGGTTTTGTCAGCAATACTTGGTAGAACTCCAACAATAGAAGAATATAAAACGGCGGTAGAAGGTATCAACCTGACTAAGTTTGCGCCTTCACATAAGTTATTAGTTAAATAATTCACATAATTAGTTAATTATAGTTTAAAAGCCTGAGTCATTTGACTCAGGCTTTTTTTAAGCAATATCCCGAATATTTTGCATTACCGAAATTAAAGCTCTACTAATGGTTTTTAAGAGAAAAATACTATATTTGACAATAAATAAAGTACGACGTTTATCAGACAAAGCAACTCAATTTTGGGTTTATAGGTTTGATTTTGTCCGACCTATATACAAGTGATAGGGCATTTTAAAATACGACACGTTTGAAAGAAAAATTTCTACCTTTTGAAGATGCTAAAAAAATTGTACTCGAATTAAAACTTAAAAGTAATTCGGAGTGGAGAGTATTTTGTAAAAATGGACAAAAACCTCAAAACATACCAGTTAATCCTGACAGGACTTACAAAGAAAAAGGCTGGCAAAATTGGATTGATTGGCTTGGTTCGGATACAAAACCAAATACAAATCCGCTTTTAAAATTTGACAGAATTGAAATTCAAAAAATTTTGTCGAAACGTTTTTTTGAAAAGGTCAAACAAAACGGAGGACAAGTCATAGAAGGTATTTATATGAACAAAAAGTCTGTTTTTACTTTTCGCTGTAAAAATAGTCACGAATGGGAATCGCAAGCACAAACAGTTTTAGGTGGCTCTTGGTGTAGAAAATGTTTTAACACAGAAAAAGCAGGTAAGCATTTTACATTAAAAGATGGCTTAGAGCAAGCTAATCGAATTGCTGCCGAGCGGAAGGGTAAATGCTTATCGAAAGAATATATTAATAACACACAAAAATTAGATTTTGAATGCAATAATGGTCATAGATGGAAGACTACACTTAATGATATAAAGAAAGGTAGTTGGTGTCCAAGTTGTGGCAAGGGAATTAGAGAACGCTTATGTAGAAGTTTTTTTGAACAAATTACATCATATCAATTTCCAAAAAAAAGACCTATTTGGCTTGTAAATACAAGGGGCAATCAAATGGAGTTGGACGGTTTTTGTGAAGAACTTAAAATTGCATTTGAACATCACGGAGAGTATCACTATATAAGAAACGAGCACTTTCAAAGAAAAAACGAATCACTAGAAAGAAGAAAATTTGATGACAAGACAAAATCTGATTTGTGTAAGAAAAATGAAGTTGTGCTTACTATAATCTCATACAATATAAAAACAACTGAACTTAAAAATTTTATTTTTAAAAACCTTTTCGACCTTAATTTAAACATAAAACTCAAAAAGGAAATAGACGAAAATTATGTCATAAGTAATGAGTTAGAAGAACTCAACATTATTGCTGAACAAAATGGTGGCAAATGTTTGTCTAAAATATATGTTGGAGTAGACCAAAAACATAAATTTATTTGTGCAGAAGGACACATTTTTGAATCCATTCCAGCAAATATAAAAAGTAAACGCAAAAGTTGGTGTCCAACTTGCAAACTAAATCGTATTGGAAATTCAAATCGTAAATATTCTTTATCAGATATGCACAGTATTGCGTCCCGAAAAAAAGGATTGTTTTTATCTCCAACTTTTAAAAGTGTAAATGACACGTACTTATGGGAATGTGAGTTTGGTCATCAGTGGAATACTCAACCGGCAGAAATCATAAGAGGTAGATGGTGTAAAAAATGTTCTGTATCAAATAACAAAGACAATATATCCGAAATGCAAATATTAGCTAAAGTGAGAAATGGAAAGTGTATTTCAAATGAATACATAAATTCCCAAACAAAACTAATATGGCAATGTGATCTTGGACATCAATGGGAAGCTAAGCCAAATAACATTAAGCACAGAAATTCTTGGTGTCCTTATTGCAAAGGAAAGAAAAAAAACACGGTATAACAGCCGTTTGGAAAGATTGCGAATTTTGTGGTATATTCACGTTTACGTTTCACAAGAAATTTTATCTTTAACGGAAAATAAAAGGTTAAGAGGTTCCCAACTATACAAATCGGCAAAATTGTATTCAGAGTTTTACCTCAAAATGCTTACATTTAAAAAAAGAAATATAGATGATAATTGGACTGTTTGTTAGACATTTTAAAATTTACAAAGGAGCAAAATATATTCCATTTGGAATAAATCAAAAAGAAATGTTCAATTTATTTATTGGTCAAAATGGGGCGGGTAAGAGTTCAATTCTCGAAGCTTTAAATTGTTATTTCAACAATTCAGAATTTATATATCATACAAATGAAAAGAAATCTGAAGCATTTGTATCACCTCTTTTTTTAATTGAAAAAGGAGAGTTAACAAATTATGACAAAAAAGTACAACAAATAATTCCAATAGTTTCAGAAGTATTATTAAGCCTAACTTTTTCATCATCTACAAACTTTAAACCTTATGAAAGTTTTTTCGAACAGCAAAAATTTTTGAAAGAAATAAAAGGAACACACTATGTTTTTACTACTGCATTTTGGCCACAAACAGATAATAGTAATCAATATTTTATAACCTTTGACAACATTATTAAAAAGAAAATTCAAGAAATTGAAGAGTTTATTGTGGATAAATCATATTTTGCAGTAATATCAAAACTTAAAAGTGACATTATAAAAAATTATTCGTTTTTATATATTCCTGTTGAAACATCAATTGATGATTTTCTAAGATTAGAGTCGAAAGGGATGCAAGACCTAATGAGTGAAGATGTAAAAAAAAGAATTGAAAAAACATTAAATGAAAAACTTCCAATAAAAGAAGGAAGAACACAAAGAAAAAGTATTTTAGACATAATTAATGATGATTTAGAAGATTTTGTGAAAGAAGTTGAAAGTACTATTCAAGAAATTGATAAAGAATATGATTTTGATAAAGAGTTTAAAGCAAAAACTAAATTAACAGCTAACCATTTATCAGATGTAATGATTGAAACTTTTTTTTCAAAAAGAAAACTAAAGAAGAATGGAAAACAAATTAAATACCTTTCAGCAGGAGAAAGAAAAAAGGCATTAATCGATATTGCATACTCTTTTCTAATTCAAGAGCAAAATAAAGAAAGAAAAATAATTCTTGCTATAGATGAACCCGAATCCTCTTTACATATTTCAATGTGCTATGAGAATTTAGTAGATTAGAAGAACTATCTTCACAATATAAAATTCAGTTGTTAGTAACATCACATTGGTATGGCTCCTTGCCAATAATAGATAAGGGAAATTTATATCATATTGATTCTGAAGAAGAAGAAATAACAATAAATCAATATTCATTTAGAAACTATTTTGAAGAATCTGGGAATAATCCAAGTGACATACAGTTTAAAAGTTTTTTTGATTTAGCTTCTGCTATAATTAGTTCTTTAAGGATACAAGAAACAAATTGGCTAATAGTCGAAAGCGAAGAAGATAAAAATTATATAAGTAAACATATTACCTTACAAAAAAATCTGAAAATTTTGCCCGTTGGTGGTTGTGCTATAGTTAAATTATTATATAACTATTTATATACTCCTATTTCGCAAAAATCTGAAAAAAAGGAATTAAATGGAAAAATATTTTGCTTAATAGATACTGATTTTCAAGGTGTTGGGACAAAAGATTTTTTAGATGACCATAGCAATGGATTATTAAAGATGAGGAGGCTTCAAATTATGGAACATACTAATCAAATAGAGCTTCATAAAATAGATACAGATATTAAATACCCAACAGAAATTGAAGAAGCTTTAGATTCCAGAACTTTTTATGAAGCTTTAGACGCAACGATTAAAGAGTCAGATGACCTAGAAATTAAAGGTATTTTTTCACTAGTGTCTTGTTAAAATAAGCTGAAAGCCAGCTGGTTAGAATCAAGTTCATTAACATTATTGTAATCTGATTTCATAAGTAACTCATTTATAGCCGTTTTATCTAGTAATGATATAGACAAAATTTGTAATATTTCGTAATTAGTTCGA
>JACMPO010000225.1 GCA_014377455.1 Flavobacterium sp. | reverse complement strand
TCTAATAACAGAGTAATTTACCGAAACACAGGAGCTAGTGTTACTGGTATTACAGGATTAACTTCAGGTACCCAATATACTGCTACAATTTATGCTTATAATGATCCTAACTGTTACAATATTACACTACCAGAATCGGCTACTTTTTACACTTTATCTACAGAGCCAACTGCTCATGCTTCGAGTTTTACTTGCAGTACTGCTAGTGTTTCTCAAATAAATTTAAATTTTTCGGCAGCAACAACTGTTTCTGGAAATGGATATATTATTTTAGCTAACATAAATGCTATTCCAACAGGAGTACCAGCAGATGGAGTTTTGTATAATACTGGAGATATTATTGGTGATGCAACCGTTATTGGTTATACAACTTCAACAGCCACTAGTTTTGTTGCTTCAGGATTAAATGGAGGTTCTAATTATTTTTTTACTTTAATCCCGTTTGGTGCAAATGGAGTAATAGGTCAAACTTATAATTATAGAATTGCAGCAACAATTCCAAATTCAAATTGCATAACAGTTACTGCTCCCGAAATAAATGTTAAAGGAGTTATTGCCAGTAACCCATCTATAGTTGATGGAGATGTAACACCTTCATCTTTAGATAATACTCTTTTTGCAACTGTAGTTGTAGGAAACTCACAATCCAAAAACTTTAGAATTGAAAATACAGGAAATGCTGTTTTAAATGTAACATCTATAACTTTTGTTGGTGGAAACAATACTGATTTTATAGTGTCAGGAATTGTCTTACCAACTACTATTGTTGCTGGTTCATTTAAGGATTTTACCATTACTTATAGTCCTTCGGCTTCTGGAGTTAGAAATACCACATTAACAATCGTAAATGATGATTCTAACGAGAATCCGTATGATTTTTTAATTCAAGGTAATGCGACAGTCACTGCTTTAGTTGATATAAATATAAAAGGAAATGGGCAAAGCATTCCAGATAATAGTACGTTTCCTAGCGGTGTCAACTGGACTGCATTTCCAGTAACTCTTGTAGGATCTTCATCAGTAAGAACTTTTACAATTGAAAACTTGGGAACAACAGCTTTGAATTTGACAGGCACACCAATTGTTACAATCTCTGGCTTGCAAGCAGATCAGTTTTCTGTAACTTTACAACCTTCCTCAAATACAATAGCTGGTGGTTCGACACTTACATTTGATGTGACTTTTGCACCTACATCTTTAGGCGCAAAAAACGCAACAATTAATATTTTAAGTAATGATCCCGATGAAGGATTATACAATTTTAATATTAGTGGCACAGCTAAGGGTACTAACAATATTTATGTTTACGGAAATAGTAATGATGTTATTAAGGGAACAACTACCACTTCATTAATTAATGGAACCGATTTTGGCGCTGTCGCCGTTACAGGTGCAGTCCAACAACAAACATTTATTATTACTAACTATTCTGGTGGTGCTAAGTCTGTAAGTAATGTAGTAATATCTGGTACAAACGCAACCGATTTTGCTATTGTATCTCAACCATCAGAATCTGTTTCATCAAATGGAACTACTTCGTTTACAATTTCTTTTGATCCATCTGCCATTGGAACTAGAAATGCTTCGATAAATTTTACTACAAACGATTTGATTGATCCTACATTTACCTTTGCAATATCTGGGCGAGGAATAGTTTATACAGTTTGTACCGTGGGAGCAGTGCAAACAATAGCTCAACAAGATTTTGAACCTTCGCCAGCATCGCCAGCATGGGGTTACAATGCAGTAAGTAGTGATGCAACTGTAAATCATTATATACAAAGCGGTACAGCTTATGGCAGTAGTAGTGGACAAAATAAATATATTGGCACTTCCTCTTTTCAATTTAATCCAACTGTATCATCAACAGGTAGATATTCTACTATTTACTTAGATCCTTTAAATGTTTCAAATTACAATAATGTAAATTTTTCTATGAGAGTAGCGCCTTTTGCAGTGACTTCTGGTCAAGGTCTAGATACACCTGATTTTGTAAGTGTAGAAGTGAGTAAAGATGGTGGAGTAAATTGGTCTTTGGAATCAGTATTAAATGGATATAATAATTCAAGATTTGAATTTTTAAGTTCTGGACAAAAAATATTTAACACATATTATACGGGAACAAATAGTGGTGTTTCTACATCAACAAAAGCACTGCCATCATGTACCGCTTCTTGTTTAGGTACTCAAACATCTTCTGGTGCAAACGCGTATTCTCAAATAAATTTAAATAATTTGCCAAGTATTTCAGATTTAAGAATTAGAATTACGGTTTATTGTGACAACACAAACGAACTCTGGGTGCTTGATAATATCAAAATTGAAGGTCAAATCCCGCAATCTACAACTTGGAGTGGTTCTGTTTGGAGTGCTGGAATTCCAACGCCAACTACTAAAGCAATTTTTGATGGAGATTATACCTCAAACATTAATGGTGGAAACATTGAAGCTTGTTCGTGCCTTATAAATTCAGGGAAAAAAGTTACAATTTCTGATTCAAATTATTTAGAAAGTCAAAGCGAAATGACTGTTAGCGGAAATTTAAATATAGATAATAATGGAAGTTTAATACAAGTAAATGACGAAGCTAATAATATTGGAAATATTGCATTAACACGTCAAGTTTCAATTAAAAAGTATGACTATGTTTATTGGTCTTCACCAGTATCTGAGTTCAATATAGGTTCGATATCTATAACAACACCGTATAAAATTTATAAATGGGATCCAATTATAGCGAATCTTAACGGCGGATTTGGAAATTGGGTTGAAGCATATACTAGTAATATGGATGTTGGAAAAGGATTTATCACAAGGGCTCCAATTACTTTTGATCAATTTACACCTTCTACATTTATAGCATTATTTAATAATGCTAAGCCAAATAATGGAATTATCACAACTCCAATTTCTAGAGAAAATACCACCGTTAGTTCTACTGGAGCGAATGGAATTTCTATTTCAAATCTTGATGATAACTGGAATTTAATTGGAAACCCATATCCATCATCGATTAAAGCACTCGATTTTTTAAATGCAAATACTAATATTGAAGGTGCAATACGTTTATGGACACACGGTTCATCACCATCTACAAGTAATCCAAATCCGTTTTATAGTAGCTTTTATTCTAACTATTCAGCTAATGATTACATCACATATAACGGAACTGGAACCGTAAGTGGTCCAATTGGATTTTTAGGAAACATTGCTGCAGGTCAAGGATTTTTTATTTTAATGAACGACGGACCTAAGACAACGGAACTTGTTACGTTTAATAATACTATGAGAAGTAAAACCTACAGTAACAGCCAATTTTATAAAGCATCTCAAGTTCCACAAGATTTAAATGCAGATGAAAAAAATAGAATTTGGTTAGACTTGGTAGATTCAAATAATCAATCTAGTAGAACCTTAGTGGGATATGTTTCGGGCGCAACTACCAGTAAAGATAGAATGTTTGATGCGTACACCAGAGTTGGAACCGCTAACAGTATTTTTACAATTGTTGACAATGTAAATGTTATAATTCAAGGAAGACCAGTGCCTTTTGATGATAATGATCAAGTTGCTATTGGAATTTCAACAACAACGGGAAGTTATTCTATAGCAATTGCAACCGTTGATGGATTATTTGAAAATCAAAATCAAAATATTTATTTAGAAGATAAACAACTGAATATTATTCACGATTTAAGGTTAAGTCCTTATAGTTTCACTTCCACAACGGGTATAATTAAAGACCGTTTTGTGTTACGTTACAATTTAGATACATTAACCACAAGTACATATAATGGCATTCAAAATAATGTTCTTGTTGCTACTAATAACAATTTAATTAGCATTAAATCTACTATTGATAAAATAAAAACTGTTATTATTTACAATATTTTAGGCAGAGAAATCAGCGTAAAGAAAGAAGTTGATCAAAATGAGATGACTATTTCGAATATAACAAATAAGAATCAAGCATTACTTGTAAAAATAGTTTTAGAAAATGGTAAAGTAGTTTCTAAGAAAATATTTTTATAAATAAGTTAATCAATAACCATTTCTGGAATTTCTCCTTCAATAATTAACGTAGCTTCTGTTGAGGCTACAATATGATTTATTGAAACTCCTGGTGCACGTTCTAAAAGTTTAAAACCACTTGGAGTAATTTCCAAAACTGCAAGTTCAGTAACAACTTTTTTAACGCAACCCACACCAGTTAAAGGTAGAGTACATTTTTTTAAAATTTTACTTTCTCCTGCTTTGTTAACATGCATCATGGCTACAATAATATTTTCAGCTGATGCTACTAGATCCATAGCACCACCCATTCCTTTCACCATTTTCCCTGGAATTTTCCAGTTGGCAATATCGCCATTTTCTGCAACTTCCATGGCTCCCAGAATGGTTAAGTCCACGTGTTTTCCTCGAATCATTCCGAAACTGAAAGCAGAATCAAAAAAACTTGCTCCAGGCAAAGTAGTTATGGTTTGTTTCCCCGCGTTTATTAAATCAGCATCTTCTTCTCCTTCAATAGGAAATGGTCCCATTCCCAAAATTCCATTTTCACTTTGAAATTCTACATCTATTCCTTTTGGGATATAATTTGCAACTAGCGTTGGGATTCCAATTCCTAAATTTACATAATAGTTGTGTTTCAACTCTTTTGCAATTCGTTTTGCGATATCTTCTTTATTTAACATAACCTAATTTTATAAGCTTTTTGTGGCTGTTTTATTATTTGAATTTTGTGTGTAAATGCTAATATGATTTTATTTTGTTCGAACAGTTCGTTGTTCAATTCTTTTCTCATATTTATCACCTTGAAAAATTCTATTTACAAGAATACCAGGAATGTGAATTTCATTTGGATTTAAAACTCCTACTTCTACAAGTTCTTCTACTTCAGCAACAGTTATTTTTGCAGCGCCACACATACATGGATTAAAATTTCGAGCAGTTCCTTTAAAAATTAAGTTTCCAGCAGTATCACCTTTCCATGCTTTTACAATAGAAAAATCTGCTTGAAATGCGTGTTCCATAACGTGCATCTTTCCGTTAAACTCTCGTGTTTCTTTCCCAATTGCAACCTCTGTTCCAAAACCTGCAGGCGTGAAAAATGCTGGAATACCTGCTTGTGCAGCGCGACATCTTTCGGCTAAGGTTCCCTGCGGAATTAATTCAACTTCTAATTCTCCTGATAACATTTGACGTTCAAACTCTGCGTTTTCTCCAACATAGGAAGATATCATTTTTTTTATTTGTTTCTTTTGCAACAATAATCCAAGCCCAAAATCGTCAACTCCTGCATTATTAGAAATACAAGTTAAATTATTTGTTTGCATTGTTACTAATGTAGCAATTGCATTTTCAGGAATGCCACAAAGTCCAAACCCACCAAGCATAATAGTCATGCCGTTTTCAATTCCTTGTAATGCTTCATGAACCGAATTTACTTTTTTATTTATCATTTAATATATTTTGTTGTGATTATAAAGTAAAAAACTAGTTATTTAAAATTATATTTATTTTTTGGTAATAATAATGTTCTAAAATCTCTTTATTTAAAAACCAAATTCATCTGTATTTTGTTCTTCCACAGCTGTTGAATCTTTAGCTTTAGATTGCCTTGGAGCAGTATAACAATCTACTTTAATTGACATATTTTTAGGCTGTTCAAATTCTTCCTTCGAAACTAAAAGATCCTTATCTGCATAACATTTTTTCATGAATAATCCCCATATTGGTAAAGCTGCAACTGCACCTTGACCATAAGTAATTCCTTTAAATCGAGCGGAACGATCTTCACAACCAACCCAAACGCCAGTTACCAAATTTGGAACCATACCAATAAACCAACCATCAGATTGATTTTGGGTTGTTCCCGTTTTTCCTGCAATTGGATTTGTAAAAACGTATGGATACCCTGTAACTCGATTGTAGCCATTTCCGCCGCCTTGAGTCCGAAGTCTTGATCCTGTTCCTTCCTCTGTAACACCTTCTAAAAGTTTCACTACCGCAAATGCAATATCTCTATTTAAAACATCGTGCGATTCCGGAATTGGTTCATATAAAACTGCTCCATTTTTATCTTCAATTCTTGAAATAAATTGAGGTTTTACATAAACACCTTGATTTGCAAATGTGCTGAAAGCGGCAACCATATCATGTACGGTTATGTCTACTGCACCTAATGCAATTGAAGGTTGCAACGGAATTTCCGAAGTTACACCAAGCTTATGTGTAAGTTCAACTACAGCTTCTGGACCTACTTTATCCATTAGTTTTGCCGAAATTGTATTAATTGAGTTTGCTAATGCTTTTTTAAGAGTTACTACACCTCGGTATTTGTTATCAGAATTTCTTGGTTCCCAATCGGCAGTTACATGGTGTTTTCCCTTATGAATCATAAATGGTCCATCGATCATCGTGTCGCAAGGTGACATTCCAAGTTGTTCAATTGCTGTGGCGTAAACGAATGGTTTAAATGTAGATCCCACTTGTCTTGCACCTTGACCTACGTGATCGTATTGAAAATATTTATAATTTATCCCACCAACCCAAGCTTTCACTTGTCCAGTTTGAGGTTCCATGGACATTAATCCTGTTTGTAGAAAATGTTTGTAATATCTTATAGAATCTAGTGGTGTCATTACCATTTCTTTTTCACCATCCCAGCTAAAAACTGTCATTTTTGTTTTGACGCTAAAAGTTTTTATAATGTCTTCGTCTGACATATCTTGAGCTTTTAAAACACGCCATCTTTCGGAAGTTTTGATAGCTTGATCTATTATTTTTTGCGTTTCAACATTGGTAATGTTAACAAATGGAGCATTTTTATTTCCTTTTTGTTGTGCAAAAAATTCTTCTTGTAAATTTTTTAAATGTTCTTGAACAGCTTCTTCAGCGTGTTCTTGCATTTTAGAATCTAAGGTTACATATATTTTTAATCCGTCACTGTAAATATCATATTCTTCTCCATCAGGTTTTTTATGATCTTTAACCCATGTTTTCATGTAATCACGAAGATATTCACGAAAATATGTTGCTGTTCCGTCTAAATGACTTTCAGGATGGAAATCTAATAAAATTGGTTTTTTTTCTATTTGATTTTTTGCAACTTCTTCTAATTTGCCATTTTTAACCATTTGCATTAAAACAATATTTCTTCTTTTTAATGCTTTCTCTGGACGACGAACTGGGTTAAATAAAGATGGATTCGTGAGCATTCCCACTAATAAAGCACTTTCTTCAACATTTAAATCTCGAGGTTCTTTTGCAAAATAAACTTTAGCTGCCGATCGAATTCCTACTGCTGTATTTACAAAATCCACACGATTAAAATACATTGCAATAATTTCATTCTTAGTATATTGACGTTCAAGTCTTACAGCAATAATCCATTCTTTAGCTTTTTGTATTATCCTAAATGGTAAAAATTTTGAGCCTTCACCATGAAAAAGTAACTTTGCTAATTGTTGTGTAATAGTACTAGCACCACCATTTGACCCTAATTTTGCTGCCGCACCAAAAGTTCTTCTGGCATCTATTCCTGAATGTTCATAAAAACGTTCATCCTCAGTAGATACTAAGGCGTCGACTAGCGATTTTGGTAAATCTTTATATTTAATTGCGGTTCGGTTTTCATTATAAAATTTCCCTAAAACCACGCCATCAGATGAAATTACTTCTGTAGCTAAGTTTGATTCTGGATTTTCTAAATCTTCAAAAGACGGCATTGCTCCAAATAATCCCCATGATGCAAATAAGAAAAACAGAAACAAACCACCAATACTATAAAAAAATAATCTCCAAAATTTTCTTTGATAGTATTTTATATCCTTGGGTTTTGAAATATTTTTTTGAGCCATAATTATTTTTTATTCTTTAGATTCTATTCTAAATCCTACTTCTGTTATACCTTTTAATTGCTTATCGCCAGCTATTTTTCCTGTTTTACGAACAGCTTGCTGGATTCTAATTTTATAATTTCCTGTTTGGCTAAAAGTCTCATTTTCTTTATAAAAAAGTTTATTTTCTTTCACGTCAGAAAATCCATTTCCAAGTAAAGTACCATCTGGATTTGCCATTGCATACTCGAGAGTGTCAACTTTAATTTGCTTGTTAGGTTGCTCAAGTGAAACAATCAAAAACAAATTACTGTATGGGAAATCGCTATTATCTCTAACGTTTACAAATAAATTATATTGTTTTTTTGGATTTAATTTTGACAATTTGAAACTTACAATACTGTCTTTATTCCAAGAATTTCCGACAGATTTATATTCGTCAAATACATTTTGTTTATCGCAGGATAGTATCAAAAATGAAATCATTAAAAATAAGATGCTATTCTTTATTTTCATTCTTTTTTATAATTATTGGTTTCTTTTTTTCTGCAGGTTGCTGATTTTGATTTGGCTTTATATTTTGATTCTGATTTCTTTGATTTTGATTCGGGTTTGTATTTTGAATTTTTTGATTTGGATTCAAATTTTGAGTTTGATTACTACTTGAAGTCTGAATTTTATTTCTGTTTTTATTATTACTTTTCTTCTTTTTAGGCTGATCAAAACGAGTTAAACTTTCCTGTCCCATAGCATTGTTAAAGTTAGCTTCTTGCTCAATAACAATTTCTATTGCAAAATCTTCTAACGATGAAACTCTTATTTTTTCTTTATTTTGGGCTATAATTTCTCGTACTTGTTCAATTTTTAATACATGCCAATTTGCAAAGTTATCGGTGTAAGCAAACCACATTAAACCTTTAAAAATGTCTTGTTTTTGACAAATAGCATCTCCTTTTTCAGTATGTAATTTGGTTTCAAAATCTGGAAAATCTTTTAATGCATCTAAATAAGTATCTAACTCATAATTTAAACAACATTTCAATTTGCCACATTGACCAGCTAATTTTTGGGGATTTAATGAAAGTTGTTGATATCTAGCTGCAGATGTGTTTACACTTCTAAAATCGGTTAGCCAAGTGGAACAGCACAATTCTCGACCGCAAGACCCAATACCTCCAAGTCGAGATGCTTCTTGACGAAGTCCCACTTGTTTCATTTCAATTTTAGTTTTAAATTCTTGGGCAAATTCTTTGATTAACAATCTAAAATCTACTCTATCGCTTGCTGTGTAGTAAAAAGTTGCTTTTGATCCATCTCCCTGAAATTCAATATCAGAAATTTTCATTTCTAATTTTAATGCTATCGCAATACTGCGTGCTTTGACTTTCATGGGTTCTTCCTTATCGCGAGCGTCACTCCAAATATCAATATCTTTTTGAGATGCTTTTCTGTAAATTTTTGCTATTTCTGGACTTTTTACATCAACCCCTTTTTTCTTCATTTGAACCTTAACTAGTTCACCTGTAAGCGTTACAATTCCTACGTCGTGACCAGGAGAAGCTTCCGTCGCAACAACATCGCCTATTGATAAAGTTAGCTTTTCAGTATTTCGATAAAATTCTTTTCGTCCATTTTTAAAACGAATTTCGACACAATCAAAAGGCATTTCGTTAGTGGGCAAATTCATATTTGACAGCCAGTCAAATACGGTTAATTTGTTGCAACTATCGGTCCCGCAAGTCCCATTATTTTTACATCCTCTAGGCGTACCATCTTTGGTGCCAGTGGAACAGTTTGTACAAGCCATAATTTATAGTATAGTGATGTGAAAATCACAACGTAAATTCGTAAATAAGTTCTGATGGTAAAGATAGTATTTTTTTCGATTTTAAAAATATGGATTTTATTGGAACCACATAAAAAATTGAGATGCGAATAACAATGTTCAAAAGGTAAAACCTAGCAGATTGTTATTTTGATTATTAAGGAATACAGGAAAAAATTATATACAAAATATTTGATTATTTTTAGGACAAACTATCTTATAATTCCTCGATTAACAACCAAGCTTCTGGATTATGAGATTTTTGAATAGAAATCATTGCTTTTTGTGCCTCTGAGTAGTTGGAAAAACTTTGATACAAAACAGGATATAAGCCACTTTTATTTTTTTGAATACGTCGCGCGGGATATCCTAATTTTAGTAATTCAACAAAGATTTTTGCTGCATTTTTTTCTTCTCGAAAAGCTCCTGCCACAACGTGATAAGGTAATTTTTCATTTTTTACAGTAAGCGTAACTGAAGGGACAGGAGTTGTAATAAAAAAGGTAGCTTCTTGAATTTTCTTATTTACTTGCTGTTGAACGTTGGTTTGTACGATGAGTGTTTCGGCATTTACTTTATTTTCATAAAATTTGTAACCTAAAGCACCAAAAACTCCTAAGCTTATTGTGAAAATAGCCACATACTTTAGATAAGAGTATTTATTTTTTCTTTCTGATAAATTAATAATAACATTTTCTTCATTATTTTTTTCATCAAGATGTACTAAAATTTCTCTTTTTATTGCAGGTGAAACATAGGATGATAAACCAAATGAATTCGTTAAATAATTGAAATTATTATACGGCTGGAAAACCAAATTGTTATCGTTGTTTAAAGCAATCTCTCCAATATTCTTAAGCATAATGGCTCCAAAATCTTCTAATTTATTTTTCCAATTAAATACCTGGTTTTCAATTGCTTTTACAGCAACTTCATAGGGAATTTTTTCAGATTGAGCTATATGATTTGCCAGCAAACCATCATTATTTTTTAAATTGATATTAAAAGAAATTAATTTTTTAGGCGGATAAAAAGAATGGGTATTTTCAACTAATTGCGCCGACTGAATTTCAGTTAAGAAAGCTCCAAAACCAGAAATAGTAACACATTGGTAACGATATAATAATTGCGAAATGTATTGTTCAATCTTCATATTCACAAAATTAATTATTTAAAGGGTTCAGCAAAATTTTAGGAGCAAAATTTGTTAACAATTTAAATAAAATGTCTTTAATTTGGATTCGAATTATTGACAATGAGCGAACAAGAATTAATTTACCTTTTGGCACTGCTTAAAATTGAAGGAGTAGGCGATATTGTTGCAAAAAAACTTTTAAATCATTGTGGTAGTGCCGAAGCTATTTTTAAAACTAAGGCTTCTCAACTAGCATCGATTGATGGAGTAGGACAAGTTTTAATTAAAAAGTTGAAAAATAAATTAGTATTTGAACAAGCTGAATCGGAATATAAATTTATTGTAAAAAATAAAATTGACACACTTTTTTATAAAGATGAAAAGTATCCTGACAAATTAAAACATTGTATTGATGGTCCTATTTTATTATTTTCAACGGGCAATATTAATTTGAATAATCGTAAAATTATCAGTATAGTTGGAACTCGAGAAATAACTTCGTATGGTACTGAATTTTGCAAAAAATTGATTGAAGATTTAGCTCCTTTAAATCCAATTATAGTAAGTGGCTTTGCCTATGGAGTTGACATTTTAGCTCACAAAACAGCTATGGATTTAAATCTGCAAACTATAGGAGTTGTAGCTCATGGATTGAATCAAATTTATCCTAAAGTTCATAAAAAGTATGTTTCCAAAATGGAAGAAAACGGTGGATTTATAACAGAGTTTTGGAGTAACTCTAATCCTGAAAAAGAAAATTTTGTGCGTCGAAACCGCATAGTTGCAGGTATGAGCGAAGCGACTATAGTAATAGAAAGCGCAGAAAAAGGGGGCTCATTAATTACAGCTAATCTCGCAAATGATTATAATAGAGATGTTTTTGCAGTGCCTGGAAGAAGTTCTGATAAGTATAGCCAAGGTTGTAATTCGCTTATAAAAACGCAACTTGCAAATTTGTTAACTTCGGCAGCAGATATTATGTATATTCTAAATTGGGAAATAGAGTCAGATATTAAGGATAATACTAAAGTGATTCAAAAGCAACTGTTTGTTAGTTTAGATGCCGATGAACAAAAAATATACGACTATCTTCAAAAAAACGGCAAACAAATTTTAGATATTGTAGCTTTAGAATGTGACTTTCCTGTTTATAAAATATCATCAATTTTGTTAAATATGGAGTTGAAAGGTGTGGTGCGACCTTTACCAGGTAAATTATTTGAAGCAATTTAGTTATTTAATAAAATAGGCAAAACATCTGTAATTTTATCAAGTGTTTTAAAATTTATATGTTCTACATTATGACTTATTTTTTCGTGTTCCCAAGTAGTATGAAAGGGAATATGTACAGCGTATCCGCCTATTGCCAAAACAGGAAGTATATCTGATTTTAAAGAATTACCAATCATAAAAAACTCATTCGGATCAACTTCTAAACGTTTCAATAACTTTTCATAATTAACCTCTTGCTTATCTGCCATTACTTCAATATGATGAAAATAATGTCCTAATCCTGAGCGATGCAACTTACTTTGCTGGTCTTTTAAATCTCCTTTTGTGGCAACTATTAATTTATATTTTCCATATAATGCGGCTAGAGTTTCTTCAACACCATCTAATAATTCTATTGGTTTTTGAAGCAATTCTTTCCCGTATTCAATAATTTTTTGGATGATTTCAATAGAAATTGTATTGTTTGAAATATTCATTGCCGCTTCAATCATTGACAGAATGTAACCTTTAATTCCGTAGCCATATAAGTCGAGATTAGCAATTTCGGTTTTGAATAATTCTTGCGACAATCCTTGTTTAGATAAATAATCGCTCATTAATGCACAAAATTTGGTCTCGGTTTCTTGAAAATAAGGTTCGTTAACAAATAAGGTGTCGTCGGCGTCGAAGGCAATTACTTTTAGGTTCAT
>JACMPO010000224.1 GCA_014377455.1 Flavobacterium sp. | reverse complement strand
TTGTGGGAAAGTTCATTTTGAAAAAGTAATGATGTTAGAAGTTGCATTGCAAGGTGCAGTTTCGTCAACAGATTCGATAAAAAAAATTAAAGAAGCGTTATCGAATCACTATATTTTAGAGATTGAAAATCTTTATTCTATAACGTATTTAGAGTATGAAAAAATAAATTAAATTTGAAGAAAATGAAAAACGAAATAATAAAATCTATTAGCAGTATTTATGAAGATATTCTTTTTAAAGATAATTTTGTAGATAGAAATACGGGAATTGTAAATATTGACAAAACGAGAAAACTTGCAACATATCCATTTTTAGGCACTAAATACGGACAGACTAAAAAAATTATGTTTATTGGTTTGGATATGGGAAAAGATGAAACTCCCCAATTAATACAATCATTTGAGAAAAGAAATGAAAATTTGGAATGGTCTAGAAATAACCATATTATAGGAACTTTTTTTACTACATTTTATTTTTTGAAAGATAATTTTAATTTTAATGATCTTTGGATAGAAATTGTTAAAAATGGTGGTACGTTCATGCAGATATACAAAACTTTCAGAGCTCTTGATGGTTTTAATCCTATAGAATATATAAGTTTATCGAATTACTACAAATTTGTAACTAATGGGAGGGTTGGAAGATCGGGTAAATTTGACAGGAAACATCTAAATCAAAAAAAAGAAGAACAATTATTTTTACAAGAAATCGAAGTGCTAAATCCGGATATAATTATTTTTCAAAGTTTAGATTTCAACCATAGTAAATTTGCCAAAATAATTAACCAATTAGTTTCCTCAAATAGAAAAGTTTATATTGGACCACATCCTTCTCATAGAAAAACAAAGGTGCCAAATGAATTTATAAAACTTTTAAGAGAAGTGAAGTAAAATCAAAATAATTTAAAAGCAAATTTCACAGTATAACTTACATTTAATTAGGTCTCTAATATGACTCAATGACAACACTTTTATTCACTATTATAGAAATCAAAAATGATAATCAAAAATGGGAAACATTGGGTGATAATGCTTTTTGGACAAGTAATATTTGTGAGCAGCATTATAGTTCTAAAGATTATGAAAATTTTAAAATAAGACCTTTTGAATGTTCGGAAACTATGATGATGAATTTATTTAACGAAGAAAATTTTCCTTTAAAAATTCATCAATATCAGACCAATGATATAAAAGCAGAAAACGATTATTATCATTTTTTTAATTTTTATGAAGATATAAACAGGCTCAAATACATTTTACTTGAAGATATTTTGAACTTTAATTATAAAAATATTTTAAACCCAAACGTATATAAATTACAGCAAAAGTGGCAATATAAATGTCAAAGATGCCTATTTTGTAAAGATCTTTACAAGACAAATTCTGGTAATGAAAGCCTAAACTATGAAAATTATTTAGGAAAACGATTTTTTGAAGATTTAGAAAATTTAAAAAAATTAGGAAATGCTGAAAATATTAGAGTTTGTTTTTGGATCGATGAAGTTTAAAATAAACTAAAATTTGGAATTCAATGATAATTTAAAAAGAGCATTTCAACCTTTATAACCTTCCAGAAATAAGGAAAGAAAAAAAGTTTTCATGGTAGAATTAATTTAAAATCATTCAATCTAAAATTTCATTCAAGTATCTTAATAAGACTATATGAATTATGTATGCATTTTTATCAACAGAGCAAAATAATTGGAATTATGATGCGAATCGATCATATTCAGATTTTAAGAAATGGCCAAGAATAACTGAATTAGCTTGGATAATTTATAGTGAAAGCGGCATTGAACTTTCAAGAGGATATTATATTATAAAACCAGATGGATGGAAAATTCCTAAATCTATTTCATATTATACTGGCATTTCAAATGGAAAAGCTGCAAATGAAGGATATTATATGAAAGAGGTATTAAATGAATTGGTATTAAAATTAAGATCAGTAATTTACATCGTCGATTATGTTGACGCAAAATTTGATAAAGATTTTATAAGTTCTGAATTATTAAGATATGGCTTTGCAAATAAAATATACATGAAGCGAAAAATTTCAATTCAGGATAATTGTGAATCTGTATTTCCAAAAACTGATTTGATAAGTACTATGAATCCAGTCGATGCTTTAAATAGTAAACTTTTTTGTGAGCCATTTATTTTCGAAAATTCAACTTTAAAAAACTTATGTGGCGATGCAAAGTTTTTTTTTTACC
>JACMPO010000223.1 GCA_014377455.1 Flavobacterium sp. | reverse complement strand
TCTGATTTTTGATGGTAGCAATTACGGTCTTTTTACCGCAATTTTGGCATTACACACAACGTTTCCTTGCTAGAGCTCGTGGCGGCTGATGGAAATCTTTTTTTTCAGTGACGCCCGAGCGAAGTTATGAAAAAGGAACGAGCAATTTATCGAAAAACTAGCCATGATATTTAGCAAGTGTTAGGTGTTTTTTTATTTATTGCTTTTCTTTTTCAATGAAAGGCTTATACCAATTCCACATTTCATCCATTGTCTTAAATTTTGGAGGATAATTTTCTTCATAAAATTTTGCCTCTAAATATGTTGCACAATATACTTCTCCAGTCCTTCTAGGAAATCTAACTATTGATGATTTAAAGAAATCTTTTGAAATTTCATAATGGTGGCTAAAAATAAAATTCTTCCAAGATTTTTCAAGTTTAGATTTATTTTGAATGTCGATAATCTCAAATTGAGCTAAAACTTGGTCAATTTCTGGATTTCCCCAAGCTTTTTTCATTATTGAAATTGCTTCTACATCACTAACTGGTGCGGAATAGCCAAATATTGTAACTCTTGCTGGTTTCTCTAAAAATTTAGATAATAAATTCCATTGACTTTTTATAAAATTATCTGAATTGTAATTTTTATTAGCAACAGGATATAATAGTTTTGTTGGCGTAAACAAATCCCCACTTTTCAAGCTTCTAGTTCCATTAGGTCCGAATGTTTTAGATTTCTCACAAGTTCCAATAGCAACATTTCCATGCAAGAAAACTAATTTGGGTAAATTCTTAGTAAAATTTAGATTTCTATGATAAGCTTGCCACAAAAAAGGATCCCAATTGAAAGTTGCAATTAAATCTTTATTCCGAAGAGACAAAACTAAATAATCATAAATGGTTGGAACGTCCGGTAATTCTAGTGAAGAGAAATAATCATAAATTTTGGTTTCAATACTTTTTAACCTTTCTGAGTTTGGTTCAATTTCAAAAAGGGTTGAGAATATTTTTTCGAAATTTTCATTTAATAGTTCATCGGATAAATCATTTAATTCGTTTTTCAAATCAATAATTTTTGGCAAATCATTCATAAGCGGAATTAGACTTCCACTTTTTTCTGGTTTGTCTATGCAAGATGCTTTGCTTGCACCTGCGCCAAGAATTACAACGTGTCTAAAACCTTCGCTTGTAGTATTTATTTGTTGAGAAATTGTAAATTCAAAATCCTCCATTTACTTGATTGTTTTTGGGTTCGTCTTCTAAAATATCACACAACTCGTAGATAAGTCTGACATAATCAGACTTATCTACCCCAATTTGGGTGGATAGGTCTGATAAACATCAGACTTTATTTTTCCCAAATATATAAAAAAAACCTACTTTTCCTTTAAAAATGCTTTTATTTCTGCAACGCTTTTGTTTTCTGAAGTTGTTTATCATAAAAAATAAAACACCCGATTTGAAATTTAAATCGGGTGTTTTTATGTGGTGCTACCGCGTGAGTGATGGCAGTGGAGCTCTCCCGATTTTTTATCGGGAAGCGGGAACGTACAGCACGACCTCTTCGAGAATCGTTTTTTTTAAACGGATCTTGACGAGGGCACGCCCAAAAAATCAGGAAGGTTTAAAGTTCTACTATTTTATTTTGAGCTATTTTCGTGTTTTATTTTTTACTCTGGCTAGCTTGTTTAGCATCTATTGCTTTTTGAGCCGCTTCTTCTTTAGCTTTAGCAGCTTTCTTTTCTTTTTTTCTAAAGTAACCTCTCAAAAGAAAATTAGATTTTGCTGCTTCCATGTTTTCACTTAATCCTTTAGAACTTTTCTTCAGATTGACTATTGTTTTATCAATATTTTCAGCCATAGTTTTATCCTGAATTAATCTACCAAGTGTTCCTTCGCCTTTATTAATCTTTTGCAGTAAAGTTGCAATTTCTGCCGTTGCCACAGCGGCATTGTCTGCAGTTATTTTTACACTTTTCATAATTGCATTCGTTTCTATCGGCTCTGAAGAGGCAATCATTTGCCCTTCTTTAACTATTTTATTACTGACATTTCCTTGTGAAAGTACTACTATTTTA
>JACMPO010000222.1 GCA_014377455.1 Flavobacterium sp. | reverse complement strand
GAATCGTTAAAACAAAAAGGTATTGAAAACTATGATAAAGCTATTGAATCGCTCGAAAAATGCAAAGATTTACAACCCCAAAATGCCATAATTTATTATGAGCTTGGAAAGAATTATTTATCTCAAAAAAAATATAAAGATGCTTATGATAATTTTGAAAAAGCAACTAAAATTGATCCAAAAAACAGATGGTTTTGGGCTGGAATGTATGACGTGTGTTATGAAACTCGAGATTTTAACCAAGCTATAATTGTTATAAATAAACTCATCGAATTTAAAGAAGATTACAAAGAAGATTTGACCTCGCTGTACATGAGTACACAACAATTTGATAAAGCATTAACGCTAATTAACGAATTGAATGCTACTATTGGCAAATCAGAAAAACGCGAAAACTACAAAATGCAAATTCTTCAAGATTCAAAATATCAAGGGTCAGAAAAAGAGAATTTGATAGCCGAAATTAAGAAAAACCCTAAGGAAGAAGCCAATTATATTTCATTAATTTATTTATATTCAAAAAGCAATCAAGAGGAAAAAGCTAACGAAGTAGCAAAAGAATTAGAAAAGGAAATTCCAAATTCCGATTTTGCACAGGTGAGTCTATTTAAGTTTCATTTAAATAATAATGAAGGTCCAGAAGCTGTTAAAGCAATGAATACTGTCTTTGGAAGTGAAAAAATAGATAGAAAAATTAAACATAGAATTTTGAATGAATTTTTAATTTTCACAAAAAATAATCCACAATTTGAACCTGATTTAGATAAAGCAATTCTGTATTTTGAAAACGATAAAGAAGTGCAAGTCGCAAAGGAAATTGGAAAATATTATCAAACTAAAAAAGATTTTATAAAAGCGATTAAATACTACGAAATGTATTTGAAAACCAAAAGCGACGATATGGAAACCATTTTGTTACTTTTACAGACCTGTACTGAAAATTCACAATTTGATAAAGTTGCAAAAATTGCGGACAATCAGTTACAATTATATCCAACACAACCGCAGTTATATTACTACTCGGGTTTGGGAAATAATCAGTTAAAAAATTTTAAAAAGGCAAAAAGTGCTCTAGAGACAGGATTAGATTACATTATTGATGATGCTACATTAGAAATAAATTTTAATTTACAACTGGGCGAAGCTTTTTCTGGATTAGGAGATTCTAAAAACAAAGATCTTTATTTTTCAAAAGCTAATGACCTTATTAAAAAGCAAAAAAAACAATAGCATACCATTAAAATTTTATGAATAAATATTTAGCATTTGCGGTACTTTTTTTAATTTTTTCGTGTAAAACAAAGGCAGTTTTAGCCGAAGGGAATGCTAGTAATAAAATTACTGCATCTAAAGTTATTGAAAATCATTACAGCAGTAAAACCGATTTTTCAACGTTGTACATCAAAGCAACGGCGCATTACGAAGATGATAAAAACACACAAAATGTAACTGCCGATATCCGAATAAAAAAAGACGAGCAAATATTGGTAATCATCAGATTTTTAGGCTTTACCATGGCAAAAGCTTTAATTACGCCAAATTCGGTTCAATATTATGAAAAAATTGGAAGTAATTATTTTGAAGGCGATTATGCAGGATTAAGTCAATGGCTTGGAACCGATTTAGATTTTTATAAAGTTCAAAATATGTTTATTGGTAAAGCATTAGACAAATTAATAGATGATAAATATCAAGTTTCAATTATAGACAAACTCTATAAACTTGAAGATAATGCTGATGGAAAAACTTTTAAATCTTATTTTTTTGAAGCAGATAATTTTTTGCTAAAAAAAGAAGTTATTAGTCAGCCATCTCAAGACCGATTTTTAGAAATATCCTATCCAGAATACAAAAAATATGATGAAATGATTTTACCGTTGAACATTGCAATTGACGCAACTCAAAATAAAGGAAAGGTCAAAATAAATATTGATTATAAAGGAGTGACTTTTAATGAGGAATTATCTTTTCCATACGAAGTTCCTGACGGATATGAACGCATTTACATTAAAAACTAAATAGAGTAGTAACCAAATTCTGAATTACAAAATGTACAAAACGATATATACTTTCCTGCTACTACTAATTTTTTCATCTGCTTGGAGCCAGCAAACTCAAGAACAATTGGAGCAAAAAAAAGCTAAACTTCAAGAAGAAATTCGTGAGAAAGAAATGATGCTTCAAAATGTTAGAAGCAAAGAAAAATCGGTTGTAAAACTTTTAAGTATCCAAAAAGAGAAAATAGGGTTGAAAGAAAAATTAATTAATACTACTGAAAAGCAGGCCAAATTGCTAAGTAATGATATGTATATAAATCAAGTTCAGATAAATAAACTCAAAAAAGAATTAATAGTTTTAAAAGAAGATTATGCCGAGATGATTGTAAAGTCCTATAAAAGTAGGTCGGAACAAAGTCGAGCCATGTTTTTACTATCGTCAGAAAACTTTTTGCAAGCCTATAAAAGAGCGCAATACATGAAGCAGTATGCCAATTATAGAAAAATGCAAGGCGAAGAAATCAGTTCTAAAACAGAAAAATTATCAGATTATAATGCCAAATTATCGGGACAAAAAACCGAAAAACAAAAGCTTATAGTTGAGCAAGAAAAAGAACGAATAGATTTAGAAAAAGAAAAACAAGAACAAGAAAAAATTGCAAATAGTTTAAAGAAAAGCAAAAATCAAATTGCATCTGAAATTAAATCAAAACAAAAAGAAAGCAAGAAAATTGATGGTCAAATTCAGAAATTAATTCGTGATGCAATTGTAGAGGCAAACAGAAAAGCTGCTGCTGCAAATGCAAAAGCAAATCCCAAAACTACAACTGCTGCTGAGACAAAAGCAATTGAAAACTCTACTAAAATTGTATTAACTCCAGAAGGACAATTAATTTCCAATAATTTTAAAGCAAACAAAGGTCGTTTGCCTTGGCCAGTAGAAAAAGGCGCAATTACTTTAGGTTATGGCGATGTGCCACATCCAGTATACAAAACTTTGATAATTCACAATAGTGGAGTGGAAATCACAACTGAGCAAGGCGCAAGCGCAAGAGCAGTTTATAGTGGCGAAGTTACTAAAGTGGTGCGAACATCACCTGTAAACTTAATGGTTTGTATTCAGCATGGTGATTTCTTTACGGTATATCAAAACTTAAGTAGCGTTTCGGTAAATGCTGGAGATAAAGTAAGCACAAAGCAAAGTATAGGAAAAGTTAGAACAAATGCCGAGGGAAATACAATCATAAAATTTACGATTTCGCAAAATACAACTTATGCAAACCCGCAAAGTTGGCTTAAATAATTAGAAGTTGCATTTGCAATTATTTCTGGTCGTCAATTTTATTTATTTCTTTCAATTGTCTGTTAATGTTGTAAAAAGCTAGCGCAACTCCAATAAGCGTGAAAATTTTCACATAAATTGCGTTTGAATTTGGAAATTTTTCGTCAAGCCAATTTCCACCATACGCAAAAACAAAAATAATAATACCCATTTGAATTGGAATATTAAGTAATGCCAGCCATTTGTTAGGCAGTTTTTTCTTCGGAAGATTGGTCATTCAAAAGCGTTTTAACATAAGGTTTCATCACACAGGTTGCGCTAAAAGTGGCACCTGGTTCAACAGCAAGTTTACCGCAAATAACTTCCCCGTGAATAATTGATTTTGCTTTTAGACTTAAAGTTTCTAAAACTTGAATTTTACCATCAAATTTTCCTTCAATGTCACAATTTTTACAAATTATATCTCCCGTAATACTACCAGCTGGACCAATAACTATTTTTCCTTTCGACTGGAAATTACCTATTAAATGTCCGTCTAATCTAAAATCGGCAGGGGAAATGATATCTCCTTTTATCGTAGTGCCTTCGACAATACGATTTGTTTTCCCTAAAAGATCGGTATATGATTTTGGTTTTTTATCAAACATAATCTTTATTTTTTAGGCATCACAGGAGGCATAATACTACCAGCCGGATCATTCATTTCCATTGGATTTTTACTATCTTTATTAGGTGGTGCTTGTTGCGAATTAGTTGGACTGTTAGGATTATTAATAGTATTTGAACTTGGTTTCACTTCGCTTCTTACATTATTTACAGCATTTTTTACATCCTCTTTTGTTACGCCACCTTTTTTAGATGTAGTATCTGCAGATGGTAACGTTATATTGTGTTCTACTGGAATGATCGGTTTGTTTAACCAATCGTTTGTAGCATAGTCATCAAATATTTTTTTTATTTGAACTACTTTATAGTTTTCACTTGAAATTACATAAGCGGTTTCAGCAATTTTATATTCTTTAAATTCCTTTAAAACTTGAGCTATTCCTTTAGCATTGTCAACTTCTTTGATGCCGTGAATTACGATAAAATTCTTTTCAAATGTATAAATATCAGTTGAAATAGATAGTTTATTTACAGTACGTTCCTTAACAAATTTTTCAAGTTTTTGTAATAATACAATGATATTTTTATCTGCTAAATTATCTGCTTTATAAAGAATATTCCAGCTGGTAGGGAATTCAGAATTAAAATTAAGTGATTCTAAATATGGGATTTTAGTGGCAATAAATATTTCGGTTTCTTTGCCTTCTTCACTATTTGGATAACTTAATGCAACATAATTTAATGCTTTTTTATAGTTTATAAGTCCTTTAAATTTCCCTGTTAAATTTGCTTTTAATAATTCAAATTTTGGTTCTATTTCATCTCCAGCAAACTGTGTTAATGCCTGCTCAACTTTAGGAAGTAATTCTCTAAAATTTCCTTTTTCAAATTCTTTATAAAGTGTATCATAAGCAAGTTCTGGTGTCGTGCTTACATCATTATTTAAACTTGGGTTATTTATAATTTGGGCATATCTAGAATCAGGATAAAGTGATGTAATCCGAAGCTTCATGATGGCAGCTTTTTGCTTGTCGATTATTTCATATATTTTGTACAAATTATACATAGATGGCAAAACCAATCGCTCTTCTGGATTATTGGCTAACAAAGTTTCTAATTTATCACTAGCGCGCTTGTACTCCTTAAACTTTTCTTTATAAATTACTCCTAGTTGAAAGTAAGCAAAATTGCGCTCTTTGGCAATACTATCTAAATCTTTAGTGGCAGTTGGGAGTTTTTTTGTGTAAAATTCCGTGGTGTATTTTTCTTCTAATTTTTTAGCATCATTTTTTCCAGATGTCGTTTCGTTATCTGCACTGTCATCTGTTTTAACTGTTGTATCTTCTGTTTTTTTTGAGCTTAAACGCCAGTTTTCTCCATAAGATCTATTCCCCCAGTTTTTCTTAAATTCTATTTTTCCGTATGCAATTGTGGCTGGATTGTAAAAATAAAATGTACTGGTTTGAGCACTAGAGAAATTAGTTGGAGGTTGTAAACTCAAAGGATTTTTTGCTAAGACATCTCCTTGATTATTATTTTGAATTAAGTTTTTGGGATCGTTTTTATTAATAAAATCTCCATTATCTGCTTTACTTGCATTTAATTTGGCTTCTTTTTCTGCTAGTTTTTTCTTCGCATCATCATCTTTTTTCAAAAAATCAATATATTCCTGATAATATTTATCACGGTCTAAAGACGATAAAGAGGTTATTTTTAAAATACTATCGTTTCGTTGTGCAATTCCTTCAAATTTAATTACATCTTCCAGATTTAAACGTTTTTTTGTAATTAAATTGAATTCTCTAGTACGTGGTTTTAAAGAAACTAAAGTACTATCAAAATATTTTCCAGCAGTTACGTATTTCGCTTTGTCAAAATAAATAGAAGCTAAATTTCTGTAATTTGAGGCTTTTAAATATTGATCTAAAGAATTTGCTCTAAGTGATTTATTATAATAGAAAACAGCAATTTTAGATTTCTTAGATTTGTCGTAAAACAATCCCATTTGATGATTTAAAACATCCAGAAAGGGTCTGTTTTCACGATCCTTTAATAGCTTATTGAATTTCTTTAAGAATACAATTGTATCTCCTTTTTCAAAATCAAATTGTTGTGCCTGTTTTGCATGTGCTTGAATGATGTAGTTTCGAGAGGACTTACGCTTCATGTCAATAACTTTTTGATACATGGCAAAAGCACTGTCTTTATATCCAAGTTCGTCGTAAACTTGACCTAAAATAAAACGATAACGAGCTTTTTCTTCATTTTGTTTGGTAAAATCGGCAGCAATTTTCAGCTTTGCAACGGCACTATCTTTTTCTTTTAAATTTAAAAATGCTTGAGCTAAAGTTGCATTTGCATCGGCAAAAATTTGATTTTTAAATTTAATTTCTTTCAATAATTTTCGAAGATTTGTAATTGCCAATGCATCATTATCCATGCGCATGTTTGTTTTTTCTCTCCAAATTTTCACTTCATAAATCTTATCACTATTTGGATATTTGTATAATACATAATTGAAAGCTTCGAGAGCAGGCACAAATCGCTGGTCGTAATAGCGCGCTTTTCCTAACATGAGATGCGCTTCGTCCATTTGCGGATTTTTTTCTCCTCCGTCAATATTCATAGAATGTTTTTGGATTGCTTTTGTAGCTTTTTCTTCGGCACGATCAAAGTTTGCGTTTTTTGTTTGATTAGATTCAAGTTGCGAGTCAGAAATTTGCATCCGTTCCACTGGAAGTCGTTCCCAAAAATTATCTTTATATTGAAGTTTAAGGTCAGTAATTCCTTTATCTAAGGCTACTCCACCATTATAAAGAATGTTATATTTGGAACTTAAAGCATGAGAATTTCGGGATAAAAAACTATTTTTTTTAGTAGAACAAGCTACAAAAATAATTGCAATTCCGACTGCTATAGTGTATTTAATAATTGTGATTTTCAAGGTAAAACGTTTTAACAATTAACGTAAAAATGCTGATTTAAATATAATTAACTGGTAAAAATACGTTTCTTTTTTATAAGTGTAAAACAAATGGACTTTTTTTAAAAAAAGCAATCCATAAAACTTAGAATAAGAATTATGGATTACTCGATATTTTTTTAACTATTTTATTTTTTTGACATTTGTTCTGCCATTAATAAAGCGTTGTAAGCGTTTACTATTTTTCCAGATTTCGAAATTGTCGAAAACGACTTAGTGTCTTTGGCTTCTCCAACACTTACATTGGTAGAAATTGCAGTTCCAGAATCCATCAAGATGTGTTTTACTTGTGAGGCACTTAGTTTTGGATAATACGAACGTACTAAAGCTGCTACTCCAGCAGCATTTGGAGATGCCATTGAAGTCCCTTGTTCATACACATATTTATTATTTGGAACGGTGGCAAAAATTTTTACTCCTGGTGCAAAAACATCAACATTTTTTTGTCCAAAATTTGAAAAACTAGCTACAAGTTTTGAACCATATTCAAAGTTTAAAGCCCCTATCGTTAATAAATTATCTGCTATTTCAACTCCATTATTTTCATCAGTTGGAAAATTAGGTTCTGAATCAATATCTTTAGCATCATTTCCTGCGGCATGTACAATTAATACATCTTTACTTTCAGCATATTTTATAGCATCCCAAACCCACTCTTTATGAGGAGAATAATCTTTACCAAAACTTCCGTTTATTACTTTTGCACCATTATCTACGGCATATCTTATAGCTAAAGCGATATCTTTATCATACTCATCACCATTTGGAACTGCTCTAACTGCCATTATTTGCACATTATTTGCAACTATTCCGTCGCCTCCAAGATTATTTCCTCTTATTTGAGCTATAATTCCCGAAACGTGAGTGCCATGAAGCGCATCTTCCACATCTGGACCTTTTACATTTCCGTTTCCGTAAAATTTAGAATCCATATTGTCTGGATTATCGCCTGTTTTTCGACCATTAAAATTTACATTTAAATTGTAGTTTAATTGATCATAAACTTGCTTAGAATAACCTTTTATTTCGTCTTGAAATCCTTCGCCAGCCTGAGTTGCTATGCTAGTCATGATCATTTTGCTTCTGTTTAAAGCTGCATCTGTAGTGACAATTTTTTTCAAATCATCAATAGTATAAACTTGCTTTTTCAGAAAGTCCTTCACTCCTTTGTCTGCTGCAACAATCATGTCAACTTGCGGTTTCTGTTTTGTTAAATCATCTAATTGTTTGTCTAATTCTGCTTTAGCTACTTTGTAACTTTCGCTTCCATCATCACCTTTTTTAACGATTCTAGTAAGCTCTAAATTTTCGTTTGTAGCATCTCCAAGAAAATTCCAACCGTGAACATCATCTACGTATCCGTTTTTATCATCATCAATTTTGTTACCTGGAATTTCTTTTTTATTGATCCAAATTTTCCCTTTTAAGTCTTCATGATCTATGTCTAGTCCAGAATCAACAATTCCAACAATTATTGGGGTACTTTTTTTGCCTTTAAGTAATTCTTTATATGCTTTGTCAATACTCATTCCAGGAATGGTATCTTTAACCAAATCTAAATCGCTCCATCGTTTTAAATCGGACTCTTTTATAGGTGTAGTTTTTAAGGGAGTTTTGTCAATATTAGCTGGGTTTGTTGACATAACTGGTGCTTTTACCGAGTTACAACTCGACAAAGCAATTGCTAAAACAGCAGTGATAAATAATGGTTTAAACGATTTCATAAATAAGAATTTTGTTAAAAATTGGACTAAAGTAATTGGTTTTATAATAATTTAAAAATGATTAACATTAGATTAAGATATCGTTACAGCTAAAAACTTCTTTTAAGCGAATCCCTTTTTCTGTTTTTTCAACTGTAATAATTTCGTTATGCGCATCGTGTTCTAAAAATAAATAAAAATTATTTTCAGCGCAATTCATTAAAAATTTAGATTTCTCTGGCATTGTCAATAATGGTCTTGTATCATAACCCATAACGTATGGCAAAGGCAAATGTCCAGCTGTTGGAATTAAATCGGCACAAAAAACAATGGTTTTATCTTGATATTGAATGTGTGGTATCATCATTTTTTCGGTATGGCCGTTTACGTAGAAAATTCCAAAATCTAATTCTGATTTTTCTTGAAAATCATCATTTGGCATTTTGATAAAACTCAATTGTCCGCTTTCTTGAATTGGAAGTATATTTTCTGACAAAAAAGACGCTTTTTCTCTGTTGTTTGGTTTTGTTGCCCAATTCCAATGGTTTTCATTAGTCCAAAATTTAGCATTTTTAAACGCCACTTCATAACCTGTTTTATTTTTATTCCAATTTACGCCACCGCCACAATGATCAAAATGCAAATGAGTCATAAAAACATCAGTTATATCGTCTCTATGAAAACCATATTTAGCTAGAGATTTATCTAACGAGAAATTTCCCCAAAGCGAATAATAGCCAAAAAATTTATCAGATTGTTTATTACCCATTCCAGTATCAATTAAAATCAACTGTTTTCCATCTTCAATTAAAAGACATCGTGCAGCAAGATCTATCAAATTATTCTCGTCAGCGGGATTGGTCTTATTCCAAATAGTCTTGGGTACAACTCCAAACATTGCGCCACCATCTAACTTAAAATTTCCAGTTTCTATTGGGTATAATTTCATTTCAAATAAAGTTTATTTCACAAAAATAAAAATCTAAAAAGAAATTCAAGTTTAAATCAGTTTTTTCTATCTAAAAATGTGTTATTATAATGTTATAGATTGCCTAGAAAAATATTAATGTAATATCTTTGTATGTAATTTAGACTAAATTAATTTAGATAATGATAAAAGTATCTGACATTGCAAGAAAGAAAATCGTTGAAATGATGTCCGATGACGGATTTGATGTATCCAAAGATTACGTTAGAGTTGGCGTAAAAAGTGGTGGTTGTTCGGGTTTGTCGTATGAATTAAAATTTGACAAAGAAATAGGCGAAAACGATAAAATATTTGAAGATAATTCTGTCAAAATAGCAGTAGAAAAAAAATCGTTCCTGTATTTAGCAGGAACAATTTTAGAATTTTCAGGCGGATTAAATGGAAAAGGATTTGTATTTAATAATCCTAACGCGATTAGAACTTGTGGTTGTGGAGAAAGTTTTTCTCTTTAATCGAAGGTCTAAAGTCCTCAAGGCGTAATAATTTTGTTGACTTTTGACTTTTGACTTTCAAACTCTAAGAAAAAAAAAATGAAATACACAGAAGACGATTTAAAAATAGAACTAGAAACTAAAGAATATGAATACGGATTCTACACCGATTTAGATTCTGAAACGTTTCCTATTGGGTTAAATGAAGATATTGTACGTGCGATTTCTAAGAAAAAAGACGAACCACAATGGATGACCGATTGGCGACTGGAAGCGTTTCGAGCTTGGCAAGAAATGACCGAACCCGAATGGGCAAATGTTTCTTATGAAAAACCCGATTTTCAAGCAATTTCCTATTATTCTGCACCTAAAAAAGCCGATCCAAACAAAACATTAGACGATGTTGATCCTGAACTTTTGGCTATGTACAAAAAGCTAGGAATTAATGTTGACGAGCAAAAAATGATGAACAATATTGCTATGGATATTGTTGTCGATTCGGTTTCGGTTGCAACCACTTTCAAAAAAACGTTGAACGAAAAAGGAATCATTTTCTGTTCGATTTCTGAAGCTATAAAAGAACATCCAGAATTAGTTCGAAAATATTTAGGAACTGTAATTCCGCAAAAAGATAATTATTATGCTTCGTTAAACGCAGCCGTTTTTTCGGATGGAAGTTTTTGTTATATCCCAAAAGGTGTTCGTTGCCCAATGGAATTATCAACGTATTTCCGTATCAATCAGGCTGGAACTGGTCAATTTGAAAGAACACTTTTAATTGCCGATGAAGGAAGTTATGTTTCTTATCTTGAAGGTTGTACGGCTCCAAGTCGTGACGAAAATCAATTGCATGCAGCGTGTGTAGAACTTATTGCTATGGAAAATGCCGAAATAAAATATTCTACCGTACAAAATTGGTATCCAGGAAATAAAGAAGGGAAAGGTGGCGTTTATAACTTTGTTACCAAAAGAGGAATTTGCGAGAAAAATGCGAAAATTTCTTGGACACAAGTAGAAACTGGTTCGGCAATTACTTGGAAATATCCATCAGTAATTTTGAAAGGCGATAATTCAATTGGAGAGTTTTATTCGATTGCGGTTACTAATAATTTTCAACAAGCCGATACTGGAACGAAGATGATTCACATCGGAAAAAACACCAAATCGACTATTATTTCTAAAGGAATTTCGGCTGGAAAATCACAAAACAGTTATCGTGGTTTGGTCCGAATTGGAGCAAATGCCGATAATGCTAGAAATTTTTCACAATGCGATTCACTTTTAATGGGAAATAATTGCGGTGCGCACACTTTTCCGTATATCGAAAGTAAAAATACTTCTGCCAAAATCGAGCATGAAGCAACAACAAGTAAAATTGGTGAAGATCAGGTTTTCTATTGCAACCAAAGAGGAATTCCAACCGAAAAAGCTATCGCGTTAATCGTAAATGGTTTCAGTAAAGAGGTTTTGAACAAACTTCCAATGGAATTTGCCGTGGAAGCTCAAAAATTACTTGAGATTTCGCTTGAAGGTTCGGTTGGGTAATTTGAAAATAAGCTAATTTGAAAATTTGAAAATGGAAGCAAAGGAAAATGTCATTATAAAATTAACGTTTTAATTTGCATTAGGAATTGTTAAGTATTGCGAAGATTTGCAGTTGGCCAAAAAGTTTGTAATTGCAAATCAACTCTTAAAATCTGGAACATCAGTTGGAGCAAATATAAGAGAAGCACAAAACGCAGAAAGTAAAGCAGATTTCATTCATAAATTTAAAATTGCTGCAAAAGAAATAGAAGAAACAATATATTGGTTGGAACTTTGTAAATTTTCAGAAAACTATCCAAACACAGATGAATTAATTGAACAAATAAATAATATATCACGAATAGTCAATAAAATAATAATAACATTTAAACAAAAATAAACTTGGAATTTCCAAATTTCCAAATTATCAAATTTCCAAATTAATTATGTTATCAATAAAAAATTTACACGCTTCAGTTGAAGACAAAGAAATATTAAAAGGAATTAATTTGCAGATAAATGCAGGAGAAGTTCACGCTATAATGGGACCAAATGGTGCTGGGAAATCTACGCTTTCCTCCATTATTGCTGGAAACGAAAATTATACAGTTACTGATGGTGAAATCTTTTTGGAAGGCGAAGATATATCCGAGTTTTCGGTTGAAGAACGTGCACACAAAGGAGTTTTCTTGTCGTTTCAATATCCGGTAGAAATTCCAGGGGTTTCAGTTACTAATTTTATCAAAACATCGATTAATGAAACTCGAAAAGCCAACGGAAAAGAAGACATGCCAGCCAATGAAATGCTGAAATTAATTCGTAAAAAATCAGAATTATTAGAAATTGATAGAAAATTTCTGTCACGTTCGTTAAACGAGGGATTTTCTGGTGGTGAAAAAAAACGTAACGAAATTTTTCAAATGGCAATGCTCGAACCAAAACTCGCAATTCTGGACGAAACCGATTCAGGTTTGGATATTGATGCACTGCGAATCGTCGCAAATGGCGTAAATAAATTAAAAAACGAAAATAATGCAGTCTTGGTAATTACACATTATCAACGATTGTTAGATTATATAATTCCCGATTTCGTTCATGTTTTAATGGATGGAAAAATCGTAAAATCAGGCGGTAAAGAATTGGCCTACGAGTTGGAAGAAAAAGGTTATGATTGGATTAAAAGTGAAGTAGTCGAAAGTCAAAAGTCTTAAAGTCGAAAGATGGCGAATTTTAAATCATTTGAAGAAATTAATTCTTGGCAAAAATCGAGGGTTTTTAATAAAAGAATTTATCTTGTAACCGAAAACCCAAGCTTTAAGAAGGACTTTGATTTAGTTAGACAAATAAGACGCGCATCAATATCAATTTCTTCTAACATCGCTGAAGGATTTGAAAGAAATACAGATAAAGAATTTATTTATTTTTTATATGTTGCGAAAGCATCTGCTGGTGAAGTCCGTTCCCAAATATATCTGGCATTTGATTTAGAATATATTACAAAACAAGAGTATGGTGAACTATTAGAATCAGTTACAGAAATATCAAAACTGTTAAGTGGTTTTATTAAATATTTAGAATCGAGTCGTAAAGTTTAAAAGTCTAAAGTCTAAAGTCAAAAATAGTTATTACGACATTTTTGATTTTTAAGGACTTTAAAACATTTGACTTTCGACTTTAAGACTTAAATAAAATGGAATTAAAAGAAAAATTAATCTCGTCTTTTATGGCGTTTGAAGAAAAGATTGACGTGAATTCCGATTTGCACGACATCCGAACTTCGGCTATAAAAAACTTCGAAAATAAAGGTTTCCCAACTAAAAAAGAGGAAGCTTGGAAATACACATCATTAAGTTCAATTCTCAAAAATGACTTTTCGGTTTTTCCAAAACATGAAAATTCAATTGAATTCTCGGATGTAAAAAAATATTTTATCCACGAAATTGATACCTATAAAGTGATTTTTGTAGACGGAATTTTCTCGTCGTTTTTATCATCAACAACGCATGACGGTTTAGATGTTTGTCTATTATCATCCGCGTTGTCAAAACCAAAATACAAGCAAGCAATTGAAGAATATTTTAACAAAATTGCCAGTAAAGACGAATCGTTAACTACCTTAAACACTGCTTTTGCAAACGAAGGTGCCTACATTAATATCCCAAAAAGCAAAGCAGTTGAAAAGCCAATCGAGATAATTTATTTTTCTACAGGTAAAGAAAATGCACTTTTAGTACAACCACGAAATTTAGTAATTGTTGGCGAAAATGCCCACGTTCAAATTATTGAAAGACATCAAAGTTTGTATGAAAATCCAGTTTTAACCAATTCGGTAACTGAAGTTTTTGCGTTGAAAAATGCTTTGGTAGATTATTACAAAATTCAAAACGATTTACAATCGGCAAATTTAGTTGATAACACTTACATTGCTCAAAAAGATGATAGCAATGCATCCGTTCATACGTTTACTTTTGGCGGAAATATTACCAGAAATAACTTGAATTTTTATCATCAAGGCGAACACATCGAATCAACTTTAAAAGGAATTACTATTATTGGCGACAAGCAACATGTTGATCATTATACTTTGGTACAACACACAACACCAAACTGTGAAAGCCATCAGAATTACAAAAATATTCTAAACGACAATGCAACAGGTGTTTTTAACGGAAAGATTTTTGTAGAAAAAGAAGCACAAAAAACAAACGCTTTTCAGCAAAATAATAATATTTTGTTGAGCGATAAAGCTACAATTAATGCAAAACCACAACTGGAAATTTTTGCCGATGATGTAAAATGCTCTCACGGTTGCACTATTGGACAACTAGATGAAAACGCTATGTTTTATATGCAACAACGTGGCATTCCAAAAAAAGAAGCTAAAGCATTATTAATGTATGCATTTTCAAACGAAGTAATCGAAAGCATCAAAATTCCAGAATTAAAACAACGAATTACCAAGATTATAGCTATGAAATTAGGAGTTAATTTAGGTTTTGATTTGTAGTTTTCAAAACAAAGTTTACAAATATCACAACAAAAAGCGCAAGGTTTTAAATACTTTGCGCTTTTTTTATGTAGTAAAAATTATAATTGTAATTTAAGATTCGTCTTTTGTAGTTTTAACTAGTCCAATACCCGAGATAAAGAAAATTGCTCCCAACACGCCATATATAATTAGTGATTTAACGTCTCTTTCGCTTCCAGAAGTACTTGTAAAAACTACTGCTGTATAAATAAGGCCACCTATTCCTAAAAGAGTAAGTACGCCTCCAAACATTCTTTTCATATTCATGATATTGTATTTTAAAGTTTATTCTGAGTTAAACTATTTAATCAGATTTATTTTTCAAAAATAATCGCATCTTGTAGTATTCGTGTTATATTATTTTCGAAAAAACTTATATAATTTAAAATAAAACTTATTTCGATTTTTTCAAACTCCCAACAATCCCACTCAACAACCCATTAAAATCAAATTCCGAATCATCTTTTAATCCTATGCGGACAATAACTAGATTTTGAGTTGGTAAAATTGCAATCATTTGTCCTTGAAACCCACTCGCATAATACATATCCTTAGGAGTGTCAGGAAATTTTTTACCAGCATTTAACCAAAACTGTGCACCATAATTACCATTTGAAGTATTAGTTGGTGTTGCAACATATTTAGCCCATGTTTCATCAAAAATTTGTTCTCCGTTCCACTTTCCTTTATTTAAATATAACTGTCCAAACTTCGCCCAGTCTCGAGTAGTTGCCCAACCGTAAGACGATCCAACAAAATTTCCAGCCATGTCAGTTTCTACAATCATTGAATTCATTCCTATTTTATCGATTAATGATGAATACCAAAAATCTAAATATTCTTGATGGGTTTTAAATTGAGATCTTAAAATTTTTGATAATAAATTAGTAGTTCCAGATGAATAATTCCAATGTAAATTTGGAGGAAATTGTGCTCTTTTCTCTAGTTGTACTTTTCCCATGTCTGACGATTGAAAAAGCATTGTGGTAGCATCACAAATTTTATCATAATGTTCGTCCCATTCTAATCCCGAATTCATGTGAAGCAAATCGTTTACTGTAATTATAGCACGTTCATCTTTTTGCCATTCTTTTATTGGAGCAGGTTTCATGATGTCTATTTTACCCTGCTTTTGTAAAATTCCAAACAATGTTCCAGTTATACTTTTAGTCATTGACCAACCTAACAATTTTGAATTTTTGTTGAAATCAGAATCATATTTTTCAGTTAATAATTTTCCTTTGTACAATACTACTATCGATCGAGTTCGTTTTATTTTTTCTCCTTTTTTATCAAATGCATTGGCAATTGCGTTTCCTAGTTTTTTATAATCTACATCTTCAAAAACGGTATCTTTAGGTTCAACGTTGCCGTAAGGATAGGTTAAATTTGAGTTTAACTTGAATCTTTTGGGAGTTTCAAACGGTCTGGAAACATCAAATGTTGCGTCTATTAATGTTGCGCCCAAACCTTCGCGGTAAATTGCTTTTCGCTCTTTTAATCCAAATACAGATGCAGTGGCAAATTTTTCGGAATCATTTATTTTATTTTTTGCAAGACTAATTAAGTCTATATCATTATCTCCTTTTTCAATAATTTCTTGTTTCCGATGATCTATAAAGTGCCCAGAAGCTATACTCTTTGCTGAAAATCCTGATATCAAATCCAGTTTAGGATAGGAAGTGTAAACAAAATAAATTAGAAAGAGTATAAAAGCAATCCCTAGAAGTTTGACTATTTTTTTCATTGTAAATTAATTTTTATGCAATTTAGTAAATTTGAACCACATTAGACATTTAAGATTTTTAAAAAATGAGACTATTAAAACTTTAATATTACTCACTTGGTTAATATAAAAATTCAATAATTATTAACAACTGTTTGGTAGTAATCATTCTTGTTTTTATTACTTTTGTATTTAGAATTTTTCTAAATAATATGTTGGATATAAATAAAATAAGAGCCGATTTCCCCATACTTTCTCGAAAAGTTAATGGAAAACCGTTAGTGTACTTTGATAATGGAGCTACATCACAAAAACCACAAGTTGTGATAGATGCTATTGCAAAATATTATCAGGAAATAAATGCCAATATTCATCGCGGTGTGCACACGTTAAGCCAACTGGCAACAGATGCTTACGAAGCTTCAAGAGCTAAAATTCAACATCACATTAATGCAAAATTTCCGTATGAAGTTATTTTTACTTCGGGAACAACTCATTCTATTAATGCAGTTGCTAACGGATTTGCGTCAATATTAAAACCGGGTGATGAGGTTTTAGTTTCTGCGCTAGAACATCATAGTAATATAGTGCCTTGGCAAATGTTGTGCGAAAAAACTGGTGCTACATTGAAAGTTATACCCATGAATTTAGAAGGGGAATTAATTATTTCTGAATACGATAAATTACTTTCAGATAAAACTAAAATTGTAACTGTAAATCATATTTCCAATGCATTAGGAACATTAAATCCTATAAAATATATCATTGATGCGGCACATAAGTTTGGCGCAGCTGTTCTAATTGATGGTGCTCAAGCTGTGCCTCATTTAAAACCAGATGTTCAAGCTCTAGATTGCGATTTTTATGTTTTTTCTGGGCATAAAATTTGTGGTCCTACTGGAACAGGAATTTTATATGGAAAAGAAGAGTGGCTTCGAAAATTACCGCCATATCAAGGTGGTGGCGAAATGATTGCAACCGTCTCTTTTGAAAAAACTACTTATGCTGATTTACCACACAAATTTGAAGCAGGAACACCAAATATTGCCGGTGGAATTGTGCTTGGAACAGCAGTAGATTATTTAAACGAAATAGGGTTTGAGAATATTGAAGCTTATGAAAAAGAATTGTTAGCATACGGGACAAAAAAATTATTGGAAATCGAAGGGGTGAAAATTTTTGGAACGTCCAAAGAAAAAACTTCAGTAATTTCGTTTAATGTAGATGGAATTCACCCGTACGATATTGGAACGATTATTGACAATAAAGGAATAGCCGTTCGAACAGGACATCACTGTGCACAACCAATTATGGATTTTTTCCAAATTCCAGGAACTATAAGAGCCAGTTTTGCTTTTTATAATACAAAAGAAGAGATTGATTTAATGGTCGATGCGGTTAAAAAAGCTAAAATAATGTTGACCTAAAACTAAAAATCATGAGAGCAATTACTTATTTGTGTACCTTTTTAATAACTTTAGCGAGTTGCAATTGTCAGAAAAAAGTAGTCGATTCAAGTTCGATTGCTCAAAAACAAAGCTCAACTATGAAGTTAGTCTATGAAGCATATAGCAGAGGATTTTACAAAAAAGTAACAATCGAAAACAAGGAAGTCTTTGTCTTAAATGATCGAAATGCAAAAGAATCAGAATCAGGAATTAAAATTTCAGATTCCGATTGGAATGAGCTTACAACTTACTTTAATGAAGTGAAACTTGATGATATTGCAACATTGAAAGACCCTACACAAAAGCGATTTTACGATGGTGCGCCAATTGCAAATTTAAAATTATATGCAAACGGTAAAGGATATAAAACCACCGATTTTGATCACGGTTTTCCACCTGTAGCGATTGAAAAACTGGTAAATAAAATAAATTTGTTTGCCAAATAAAAATATTGAATCGAGTTAAATATTATTATGAGTATTAAAGAAATACAAGCCGAAATTATTGATGAATTTTCAATGTTTGATGATTGGGATGAACGATTTCAGTATGTTATCGACTTGGGAAAAAATCTTCCATTAATAGACGAAAAGTTTAAAACAGACGACAACATAATTCAAGGTTGTCAATCAAAAGTGTGGTTACAAGGCGAAAAAGTAGATGATAAAATTGTTTTCCGTGCAGATAGTGATGCCATTATTACAAAGGGAATAATCGCAATTTTAATTCGTGTTTTTTCAAATCAAAAACCGGCTTCTATTTTGGAATCTAATACTGATTTTATTGATGAAATTGGACTTAAAAGTCATTTGTCGCCAACTCGAGCAAACGGACTAGTTTCAATGATAAAGCAAATTAAGATGTATGCTTTGGCGTACCAATCACAAAATTAATAATTAAAATTGACAAATTTTCAGCAATGATGCTGAAATAAATTCACCAAAAATGGAAGAATTTAAAGACGATATAAACTTAGGAGAAAGAGTGGTAAAAGTGCTTAAAAGCATTTATGATCCTGAAATTCCAGTTGATATATATGAGTTAGGACTCATTTACGATGTTATGGTAAATGAAGATAACGATGTAAAAATTTTAATGACGCTAACTTCACCAAACTGTCCAGTAGCAGAATCTTTGCCTCGAGAAGTGGAAGAAAAAGTTACAAAAATAGACACCATTAAATCGTGCGAAGTAGAAATAACTTTTGATCCACCTTGGAGCAAAGATTTAATGAGTGAAGAAGCAAAATTAGAATTGGGAATGCTTTAAATTTAGTCTGCAGTTAGTAGCAAATAGTTGACATTTTTGTCATTGAAAACTAAAAACTGAATACTAAACACTTAAACTATGGATGAAATAATAAATAAAGTCGCAAGTTCGGCACTTCAAGTCTTTGACCTTGAAGTTTATTATCAGACTGGAACTAGGGTCGAAATTGATATTTCGCAGTGGCTTGAAGACGGTTTTATTTTAAAAGAAAAACATTTTAGAGAAACATTAAAAAATCATAATTGGAGTCAATATCACAACCAACTTGTTGCTATAAATTGTTATAATGATGCAATAGTTCCTGCTTGGGCTAAAATTTTAGTTACCGTACACGTTGTTCCATTTGCTAAAAAAGTTGTTTCAGGTACACTTACAGATTTAGAAACTAGCTTATATCAAGAAATTCTTTCTAAAATTGATTTTTCAAAATATCAAGATAAAGCAGTAATATTAAAAGGATGTTCAAAAAAACCAGTGCCAGAAAGTGCTTACATTATGGCAGCTCAAAAACTACAACTTTTCGCAAAAAGTATTATGTATGGTGAAGCCTGTTCGGCAGTTCCAATTTTTAAAAGCAAATAATAAATAGTACGTTTTACTTTTATTTTTCAATTTAATTTGAAATTCTTTACAAGTTATATAAATAAGCAATAAGTTGCGTTTATAGTATATTTGTATTTTACCTTTTTAAAAAATGTTTAAAACATTAATCATTATTTTGTTGTTTATGTTGGTTTCGTTTGGCTTTAGCCAAAACAATTCGCAGTGGCAAGGTTATTTTTCTTACAATAAAATTGTAGATCTATCGGTATCAATAGAAAATATTTACGCGGGATCTGAAAATTCAGTTTTCACTAAAAATCTGTCTTCAAACGAAATCAAAACCATTAACTCTATTGATGGCTTGAAAATGCAAAATGTATCATCAATTTATCACAGCGAATCGTCTAATAAAACATTAATCGGAAACAAAAATGGATTGCTTTTAGTGATAAATCAAGATGGCACTATTTTATTTAAAAACGGAATTCTAGCGGAGTTACCCGTTTCGCCTTTCATTAAAAAAATAAATCATTTTTATGAATATCAAGGCAAAATTTATATCAGTGCCGATTATGGAATAACAGTTTTTGATTTAGAAACATTGGAATTTGGTGATACTTATTATATTGGCAATGCGGGTCAACAAACTAAAATTTACCAGACGACTGTTTTTAATAATGAAATTTATGCAGTTACAGATAACTTTGGGATAAAAAAAGTTTCTCTTTCAAATCCAAATATAATAGATTACAATCAATGGACTGTTTTTAATTCTAGTTCGTGGAGTGGTATTGTAACTTTTCAAAATCAACTTATAGCATCAGATGTAAATGCCTCTGTAAGTAAATTTGTTGGAACAGTTCCAAGTCCAATTTTAAACATGAGTTTAACGGCTATCGATATTCGTTCGAATGAAAACTATATTATAGTTACCAATCAAAATGAAGTTTACGTTTTAAATGGAAGTTTACAGCAAGTTGCTCATGTTGTAAAAAATCAAATTACTGCTATTTCCGTAACGTTTACTTGTGCCACCGAAATAAATAATATTTTATATATTGGTACAAATGAAAACGGTATTGTAACCACTTCACTTCAAAGTTCCTCAAGTTTTGAATTTATTTTACCTAATGGTCCTCAAAACAATTCTATTTTCAGATTAAATAAAACTTCAAAAGCACTTTGGGCAGTTTATGGCGGTTATAATAAAGAGTATAATCCTTATGCACCTAACGGTTTGGGAGTTTTCCCAATTAGTAAATATACTCCAGAAAATGGCTGGTCAATAATTCCTTATTCAAGTTTGTTTGGTGCCAAATCATTATCAAATATTGCTTTTAATCCTAATAATGAAAATCAATTTTACGTTTCTTCTTTTTTTTCAGGACTTTTAAAAGTAGATAATGAAATTCCAACTATTTTATATAATTCTACTAATACAGGAACTACTGGACTCGAATCATTAATTTTATCACCACCAAATCCCGCTTATGTTGATGTTCGAATAAACGGTGCTACTTTTGATAAAAATAATAACATTTGGGTTACAAATAGTTTGACTGCAAAAGGCTTAAAAGTTTTAAAAGCTGGTGGACAATGGCAACAGTTTGATTTTACAAATTTACTGTCTGACGCAAAAAACGAAAGTTATCCGTTAATGGTAATTGACCGAAATAATACGAAATGGATTGCAACAGCACACAACGGATTATTAGCATTTAATGAAACTCAAAACAATAAACATATTGTAGTGTTTACCGGCACAAACGGAAATTTACCCGATCAAGATGTTAGATGTGTAGCTATAGATACTAAAAATCAACTTTGGATAGGTACAACAAAAGGCTTACGAATTATACCATCGGTTGACTCTTTTTTGTCTGAAACCGAATTGCAATCTAAAGCCATAATTATTTTAGAAAACGATTTGGCACAAGAGCTTTTTTACGACCAGTTTATCATTGATATCGCAGTAGATGGAGCGAATAGAAAATGGGTTTCAACTGCTGATGGCGGTGTTTTTTTAGTATCGCCAAATGGTCAAGAAACAATTTATCATTTCACAACAGATAACTCGCCACTTCCTAGCAATACCATAAATGATATCGAAATAGACGGAATTACAGGTGAAGTTTTTTTTGCCACTAACAACGGATTGGTTTCTTTTAAAGGATCTGCAACTAGAGCGAGTGAATCGTTGGAAAACGTATTTTGTTACCCAAATCCAGTTCGACCAGAATATCAAGGAACCGTAAAAATTTCGGGTTTAACAAATAAGGCAGTTGTTAAAATCACTGATATTGAAGGCAATTTGGTTTACGAAGTAACTTCAGAAGGTGGCACCATGGAATGGGATACTACTGCTTTTAACAAATATAGAGTGGCATCTGGTGTTTATCTTGTTTTAATTTCTGCTCAAGATGGCATTGATACAACTGTAAAAAAAGTAATGATTATCAGATAATGTTAGTCAAAACAAAAGCCATCGTCATTTCGACAGTAAAATATCAGGAAAAAAGTTTAATTGTAAAATGTTTTACCGAAAGTGATGGTCTTAAAAGTTACTTCGTCCAAAGTGCCTTTTCAAACCGAAAGTCGTCCCAAAAAATTGCTTATTTTCAACCTTTAACAATTCTAGAAATTGTGGCTACTCACAAAAACAAAGGAACATTAGAACATTTTAAAGAAATAAAACTTGCCACGGCTTTCCAAACTATAAATACTACCATTTATAAAAGTACAATTGTTTTATTTCTATCTGAAATTATTCAACATTCCATTCACGAAGAAGAAAAAAATCAGGAACTATTTACTTTTTTAGAAACTGCTTTAGTATGGCTTGATCATCATCACGAAATTTCAAATTTTCATTTAATTTTAATGTTGGAAATGACTAAATATTTGGGGTTTTATCCAGATATTTCTGAATCAAAATATGATTTTTTTGATTTAAGCGAGGGTATTTTTTCAATTTTCCAAAGCACAAATAGTTTGTCTTTACATCAAACAGATCTATTCAAAAAACTGATTGATTTAAAATTCGATTCCACTCAAAAAACTTTTTCAGGAACTGAGCGACATACAATTCTTAAAATTCTTTTAGATTATTATATCATTCATTTGGACGGATTTAAAATGCCGAAGTCACTTGCAGTTTTAAAAGAAGTTTTTTCATAAAAGTTGCATTTGCAATAATTTCATGATTAAGGCTTTTGCTCCTTAACTTTGTTTTAAATTTGCTATTAAGTTATAGGTTACTGTTTAATGTAACTTTCAGGAATACAAAATATGGTGCAAGGTTTTAAAATGTCGATGCTTTCGTTACGAATTAGGATTTTCCTGTCGATGATTGTATTGATATTAATTGCTTCAATTTTAATGGCTTCGATATCGGTAATTCAGTTTAAAAATGAGGCTCGAAAGTATCATCAAGAGTTATTAGATCGAAAAGAAAATGCAATAAAAGAACATATTAATTATGTGCTTTCTACAACAACGTATCCGCTTACGGAAAAAAATCTTCCATTAATTTTTAAAGATAAAATTCATGAATTAGCAGATATTCACAACTTGGAAATAAATATTTATTCGCTCGATGGAAAACTGTTAAAATCATCAAAAGCTTCATTTTCAGTCGATAGTATTTCACCTCCAGTGCCAAAATATATTATTAAATTAGTTCAATCTTCTATTGAAAAGAGATATGTTGATATCAAAAGTATTGACGGAGTTAAAAACCGATCTTCGTTTAGTCAAATAAAAGACGATAAGTTCAAACCTTTAGGAATTTTAAATTTGCCTTATGTTGAAGATGATAGTTTCTATGAAAATGAAATTCAGGAATTTTTAATAAAATTAAGTCAGGTTTATTTCTTTATGTTGCTCATAGCTTTTGGATTGGCTTACTTTTTATCGTCTTATATTACACAATCTTTAAAAACAATATCAGATAAAATAAACGAAACCAGTTTAAATCAAAAAAACGAGAAAATTGTAATTGAAGCCAATAGTAAAGAAATTAATTCGCTAATAAAAGCTTACAATGCGATGGTTGACGAGCTTGAAGAAAGCGCAACGATGTTAGCACAAAGTGAGCGAGAACAAGCTTGGCGCGAAATGGCAAAACAAGTAGCACACGAAATAAAAAATCCGTTAACGCCAATGCGACTGACGGTTCAGAGTTTTCAGCGAAAATTTGATCCCGAAGATCCAAATTTAAAGCAAAAAATAAACGATTATTCTAAAACATTAATTCAGCAAATTGATACCATGAGTTCAGTAGCATCTGCATTTTCAAATTTTGCATCCATGCCAGCGCAACAAAATGAAACTTTGAATGTAGTAGAAGTGGTCGATTTTTCTTTAGATATTTTTAATGAAGAATATTTAAGTTTTCATACATATGAAGACGAAATTATCACTATTATGGATCGAACACAACTTGTAAGGATCATTACAAATTTAGTTAAAAATGCCATTCAATCGATACCAGAAAATCAAGCAGAAAAATCGGTTATTGTATCAGTAAAAAGAGTTGAAAATAGAGTTATTATTTCGGTAAAAGATACTGGTATAGGAATTGAAACAGAAAATATTGAACGTATTTTTGAGCCCAAATTCACAACTAAAAATAGTGGTATGGGATTGGGATTGGGAATTATTAAAAATATTATCGAAAATTATAAGGGAACTATTACATTTGAAACTGAAACAGGAAAAGGAACCACCTTTTTTGTTACACTACCCATAATTTAAAATTAAAAAAAATGAACTACGAAAATTTACTTGTTACCACTGAAAATGGAATAGGAACAATTATAATAAACCGACCATCTAAATTAAACGCGCTGAATGGTGCTACCATTCAAGAATTACACAATGCATTTGAAACATTAGATTTCGATTTAAATACGCGAGTTATTATTATTACTGGCGAAGGAGAAAAAGCTTTTGTCGCAGGTGCTGATATTGCCGAATTTGCAAATTTTAGTGTTGAGGAAGGAGCACAGCTTGCTGCACAAGGACAAGAATTGTTATTCGATTTTGTAGAAAATTTAAGTACACCAACCATTGCATTAATAAACGGTTTTGCACTTGGTGGCGGATTGGAATTAGCAATGGCTTGTCACTTTCGAATTGCATCAGAAAATGCCAAAATGGGATTGCCTGAAGTTTCACTTGGTGTAATTCCAGGTTATGGTGGTACTCAACGATTGCCACAGCTTATAGGAAAAGGTAGAGCTATGGAGTTAATAATGACTGCTGGAATGATAGATTCACAAACGGCCTTAAATTATGGTTTGGTAAATCACGTTGTGCCACAAAGTGAACTCATGAATTTTTCAAAAAGTATCGCAACAAAGATTATAAGGAATTCGCCTGTTGCTATTAGCAAAGCGATAAAAGCCATTAATGCTAATTATAAAGATGGAGAAAATGGCTTCAAAACAGAAATCAAAAACTTTGGCAAATGTTTTGGCACTGCTGATTTTAAAGAAGGCACAACGGCATTTTTAGAAAAAAGGAAAGCCGTTTTTTTGGGAAATTAATCTAAAAACTAGCTTTTTTTAAGTCTTGAAAAAAATAAATTAGATTAAGAGTCACCATGCTAATTTTTAAAAGTCAACTCTTAATCTAATTTAAAATTTCTTTTTAAAACAACCCTTCAATAGATAAATATCGTTCACCAGTGTCATAATTAAACGTCAACACTATTGCATCATTTGGAATATCTGCTAATTTTTTAGCAACCGCAGCTAAAGATGCGCCAGTTGAAATTCCAACCAAAATACCTTCTTTTTTTGCACAGTTTCGAGTAAATTCATACGCTTCATCTTTACTAACTTGAATTACACCATCTATTACACTTGCATGATAATTTTGAGGAACAAAACCTGCTCCAATTCCTTGCAATGGATGAGGTGCAGGACTTCCACCACTTAACACTGGCGACAATTCTGGCTCGACTGCTATAACTTGTAACTTGGGAAATTTTTCTTTTAAAACCTCAGCAACTCCTGTGATATGACCACCAGTTCCCACACCAGTAATTATGTAATCTAAACCATCTGGAAAATCTGCCAGAATTTCCAATGCTGTTGTAGTTTTGTGAATTTCAACGTTGGCTGGATTATTAAATTGTTGAGGAGACCATGAATTTGGAGTTTCTAATACTAATGCTGTAGCACGCTCAATAGCTCCTTTCATTCCTTTTTCTCTTGGCGTTAATTCGAAAGTTGCTCCGTAAATTTCCATCAATTTTCTACGTTCCACACTCATCGATTCGGGCATTACTAAGATAACTTTGTAGCCTTTTACCGCTGCAACTAAAGCTAATCCAATTCCAGTATTTCCCGACGTAGGTTCAATAATGATACTATCTGGTTTTAGTAATCCTTTTTTTTCGGCATCTTCAATCATTGCAAGCGCAATTCTATCTTTTATACTATTTCCAGGATTAGTTCGCTCTAGTTTTATCCAGACATTTCTATTTTCAAAAAGGCGATTGAGTTTTACAGTTGGTGTATTACCAATTGTTTCTAAAATGTTATTTGCTTTCATAGATTTTAATTTTATTTACAATTTTTATTTTAAATACTAAAGTTCAGTGCTTCGGGAAATACATGTTTATTTTTAACTACTATTTCGCTTTTATGAAAAACTAGCGATTGTGGAGGAATGGAACTGGTAATCCATACATTTCCTCCAATTATTGCATCTTTCCCAATTGTGGTTTTACCTCCTAAAATGGTTGCATTTGCGTAAATCACTACATTATCTTCTATAGTTGGATGTCTTTTTTCATCACTTTCATCTTTGCTTACTGTTAATGCACCAAGTGTTACACCTTGATAAATTTTTACATTTTTACCAATAATTGTTGTTTCGCCAATTACAATTCCGGTTCCATGATCGATGAAAAATCGTTCGCCAATTATGGCAGCAGGATGAATGTCAATTCCAGTTTTAGAGTGTGCGTATTCTGCAATTAATCTTGATAAAATGGTGCTAGTGCTATTCCATAATTTATTTGCAATCCTGTGAACCGTGATGGCAAAAAAACCGGGATACGCTATTAAAACCTCGTTTCTTGATTTTGCAGCAGGATCAAATTCTAAAATGGCACTTAAATCTTGAAGAAGCATTTTATGAATTTCAGAGATGGTATCAAAAAAAGTATTTGAAACATTATTTGCTTGGTCTGCAGTGAATTGTTCTTCTATTAATAATTCAGATAATAGTGAGATTAATTCAATTTCTTTTTCCTCAAAAAAACTAAAATTTACATATTCTTTTTGCGAACAAAATAGCCAATAGGTCAATTCATTGATCCAATATTTAGCTTTCTTTTTATTTAAAAAAATTCTTTTTTCTAAAAAATTCTTTTGATATATCGCTCTGGTTTCTGATTTCATTAAATGTAAAAATTGATTTTGATATTTTATTAAAAAACAAAAACTCCCCAATATTTGAAGAGTTTTATTTGTTTTGTAACTATATAGAAAATTAGTTCATAGCAAAAATACCTTCGTCTTTCGAGAAGCAACAACACATTGAATGAAATAATATTGACTGCATTTTTAATATTTGTATATACAAATTTGAGCAGTTTTTTTTGTTATTCCAAATGGAATGTAATAATTTAACATTTTATTAAAAATAATAATGTCTTACAATTTAGGACCAGCTTCAACTAGGCTTTTACCTTGTTCATTATCGGTATATTGAACAAAGTTTTTAATAAATAAACCAGCTAAATTTGAAGCTTTCTCAGTCCATTCTGTTTTATTTTGATAAGTATTTCTTGGATCAAGAATTGTACTATCAACATTTTTTAAGGACTTAGGAATTTCAAAATTAAAAATTGGAATTACATCAAATTCTTCATTCTCAATTGAACTATCTAGAATTGCATCAATTATTGCTCTAGTATCTTTTATGGAAATTCGTTTTCCTGTTCCGTTCCAACCCGTGTTTACCATGTAAGCTGTTGCATTATTTTGCTCCATTTTTTTTACTAATTCAACTGCATATTGTGTTGGATGTAATGATAAAAAGGCTTTCCCGAAACAAGCTGAAAAAGTAGGAGTTGGCTCATTCACACCACGTTCGGTTCCTGCTAATTTGGCTGTGAAGCCAGAGAGAAAATAATATTTTGTTTGTTCAGGAGTTAATTTTGATACTGGTGGCATTACGCCGAAAGCGTCGGCAGTTAAAAAAATTACTTTAGTTGCATGACCAGCTTTAGATACAGGCTTTACAATATTATGAATATGATTTATTGGATACGAAACTCGGGTATTTTGAGTTATTGACGTGTCTTTAAAATCTATTTTTCCGTTAGAATCTAAAGTTACATTTTCTAATAGCGCATCTTTTTTAATAGCTCCATAAATATCGGGTTCATTTTCTTTACTTAAATCGATTGTTTTTGCATAACAACCACCTTCAAAATTAAAGACGCCATCGTGGTCCCAGCCGTGTTCGTCATCGCCTATTAATTCACGTTTTGGATCGGTAGACAAAGTTGTTTTTCCGGTTCCAGAAAGGCCAAAGAAAATAGCTACATCACCATCTTTTCCTTTATTTGCCGAGCAGTGCATTGAAGCGATTCCTTGAAGTGGTAAGTAATAATTCATCATTGAAAATAAACCTTTCTTCATTTCGCCGCCATACCATGTTCCTCCAATCAATTGAATTTTTTCAGTCAAATTGAAAGCTATATAAACCTCTGAATTTAAATTGTGTTTTGCAAAATCTTTAAAACTGGTTTTAGAAGCATTCATAACAATAAAATCGGGTTCGCCAAAGTTATCCAGTTCTTCTTCTGTTGGGCGAATAAACATATTTTTTACAAAATGGGCTTGCCAAGCAACTTCCATAATGAAACGCACTTTAAGTCTGGTGTTTTTGTTAGCACCGCAAAAAGCGTCAATTATATATAACTTTTTTCCCGAAAGTTGATTTACTGTAGTTTGTTTTAATGCACTCCAAGTGTCTTGCGAAATGGGTTTATTATCGTTAGGAGTTTTAGTTGAATTCCACCAAATCGTATCTTTTGTTATAGCATCTTCGACTATATATTTGTCTTTAGGAGAACGTCCAGTAAATTCGCCAGTCATTACATTTACAGCACCAAGTTCTGAAAGCTGTCCACGTTCGAACCCAGTTAATGCTGGATTTAACTCCTCATTATATAAAAATTCAAAAGATGGATTATAGACTATTTGTTTTGAGTTTAAAATGCCATATTTTTCTAGCGAAATCGATTTCGTGATTGGGGCGTAATTCTCCATAGAAATTAAGTTTGTATTACTTTTTAAATTTGGTCAAAGGTAAATAAATAATTATTACAACGTTGTAGTTAATTAAATTTTATGATTTGTTCCTTATTAAATTTAGTGCAAAAAGTCCCCAACCTACTATTAAAAGCAATCCACCAATGGGAGTCACAATTCCAATAATTTTGAAATTGATATTAGTAATAGTCATTGTTGCAAGTAAATAAATGGATCCAGAAAATAGCAGTATACCAAATGAAATTAATAGAAAAATGGATCTTTTAATTTTTGAATTTACCGAGTTGTTTAATCCTAGGAATAATAAAAACAAGGCATGATACATTTGATATTTAACACCAGTTTCAAAAGTATTTAATTCGGAAACTGATAAAACTGCTTTTAGTGCATGAGCTCCAAATGCTCCCAGAATTATTGCTATCATGCCCATAAAACCAGCTGTAATTTGAATTTGTCTATCCATTTTATTATAAATTTATTTATATTCAAATTTAGAATTTATCCAATCAATTAAAAAATGATTTTTAGCTTTTGTTTTTAACCCTATGGTAAAATTATATTTATTGATTTACACAAATTCAATTTCAATTTATTTTATCTATTCACAATAAGGATAACAGTTATAAAGTTATATTTGCGAATTATATTTTTGAATCATTTATAATTCAGAAATTAAATTAAATTAAATAAAATCTTCAGATGAGAAACATACTAATAATAGGTGCAGGAAGATCGGCATCATCCTTAATTCAATACCTTTTAAATAAATCTGACGAACAAAATTTGCATGTAACTATTGCTGATTTATCTAAAGAACTTGCTGAACAAAAAACTATTAATCATCCTAATGCAACTCCAATTTGTTTAGATATTTTTAACGAAACACAGCGAAAAGAGGCAATTCAAAAATCGGATATTGTAATCTCTATGCTTCCTGCGCATTTACATATTGAAGTTGCCAGAGATTGTATTGTTTTCAAAAAGCACATGGTTACGGCTTCCTATGTTTCTGATCAAATGCAAGCGTTAAACGATCAAGTTAAGGCTAACAATTTAGTTTTTATGAACGAAATTGGTCTCGATCCAGGAATTGATCACATGAGCGCTATGAAAATTATTGATGAAATAAAAGACAAAGGCGGAAAATTAATATTATTTGAATCCTTTTGTGGTGGTTTAGTAGCTCCAGAATCAGATAGTAATTTATGGAATTATAAATTTACTTGGGCACCACGAAATGTGGTGCTAGCGGGTCAAGGCGGTGCTGCAAAATTTATTCAGGAAGGAAAATATAAATACATTCCCTATCATAAATTATTTCGAAGAACAGAGTTTTTAGAAGTAGAAGGCTACGGAAAATTTGAAGGTTATGCCAATCGCGATTCGTTGAAATACCGCAGTGTTTATGGTCTTGATGATGTGCTTACGTTGTATCGTGGTACTATTCGTAGAGTTGGCTATTCCAAAGCGTGGAATATGTTTGTGCAATTGGGTATGACCGATGATACTTATATAATAGATGATTCTGAAACTATTTCTTACAGAGATTTTATCAATTTATTTTTACCTTATTCGCCTACAGATTCGGTCGAAATCAAAACACGATTTGCTCTAGGGATTGAGCAAGATGACATTATGTGGGACAAACTGCTCGAACTCGACTTATTTAATGCAACTAAAAAAGTGGGATTAAAAAATGCTACACCAGCACAAATTCTTGAAAAAATTTTAAATGACTCTTGGACTTTACAACCTCATGATAAAGATATGATTGTAATGTACCATAAATTTGGCTACGAGTTAGAAGGGAAGCAATTTCAAATTGATTCTAAAATGGTTTGCATTGGTGATGATCAAACATACACGGCAATGGCAAAAACTGTTGGATTGCCAGTTGCAATGGCGACTTTGCAAATTTTAAATGGTAATATAAAAACATCTGGGGTTCAGCTTCCTATTCGTGAGGAAGTTTATTTACCCATTCTGAAAGAGCTTGAGGAATTTGGTGTTGTTTTTCACGAAACGGCTGCGCCTTACATTGGCTATAATCCTGATAGATTATCAGGAAATTAGTTTTTAGTTGTTTTAGGTTGCGATTTTGCTAAGCAAAATCGCAACCTAAAACAGTTATATAATTTCATAATCTTAAGATTTTATTTAACCAAATTAAGTTTAATTTAAAATTTAATTAGTGTAAGAACAATATTTAAGAATTTGAGGAAATTTGCAAATGCAGTAAGATTAATGACAATAAGTGAAAGTCAATACAAAAAAATTCGCAACTTGAAAACCAACAATTACCTAAAATTAACAAACAATAACTTGTAAATTTTTAGTAACACCTTATAATGTAAAACTTTTATGACTAATTTTGTTTCAAACTGTAACTAATGAAAATCAATCAGCTTCAAATAGAAATCGATGGAATTGATAAAGAAATTCTAAGAAATTTGATGGATGATGCCCGAAAACCCATCTTACAAATAGCAAACAAAATTGGAATTTCCGGTGCTGCAATACATCAGCGGTTGCGTAAATTGGAAGATGCAGGGGTAATTTCGGGTTCGAAGTTTATTGTAAATAATAAAGTATTAGGTTATAAAACCATGGCTTTTATTGGAGTTTATCTTGAGAAAGCAGCAAGTAATTTTGAAGCTGTAAAAGAATTAAAAAAAATCCCGGAAGTCTTGGAATGTCATTATACAACTGGAAACTGGAGTATTCTTATTAAAATTATTTGCCGAGATAATGAACATTTAATGCAACTTTTAAATCAGAAGATTCAACCAATAAATGGTGTTTCGCGTACGGAAACTTTTATTTCACTCGAGCAACAAATAGAACGTCAAATTCAGCTGTAATCATTTTTCGAAATTAACAAAATATATAAACAAAGTAATATGTATCTCAATAAATTTTCTAAAGAAAACGTAACCATAGGTTTTTATGTAATCTATATTTTGATAGCAGGTATTTGTTACGAACTTTTTCCAGGCGATACTAAAACCCCTAATGTTGGGGTTTTGTTATTATATTTATTTATTCCGGTAAGTATAATTTATTTTTTGGTGCATTTAATACGCCAGCTTTTTGGTGGAATTAACCACATTACTTGTTTGGTAATTCATGGTGTAGTTTGGGGTTCCATTTTAATTGTACTTACCACATTTGGGAAATAGAGTCAGCAACATGTTCGCAAGGGCAAACTCAGTAAAAAATGGCAAAAGAATATGTCCTCTAGGGCAAACTGATGAACATTTGCATTGTAACTTCACTTTTTTGAATTTGTAAAAATTATAAATTATATTCTAATCAATTAATTCGGTTATCATTTTACTTTAATTGTTTTAAATCAAAACAAATATTGAATTTATATAAACAAGAATAATCTACTATATCAACAGTTAACTCTGATTATTAATCCTCTAATAAAACAAAAACTCCACAATTATTGTGGAGTTTTGTTATAATTAAAATAGTATGAGTGTTATTTCACAATCAAGAATTCTGACCTTCTGTTTTGTGCAAATTCTTCTTCGGTACATTTATCTCCACAAGCTACTTTTGGCTCACTTTCTCCGAATCCTTTTCCGGAGATTCGGCTCGTAGCAATTCCTTTCGAAATTACATACTGTACTGTAGATTTTGCTCTTCTGTCCGATAAATTTAGGTTGTATTGATCACTTCCTCTGCTATCAGTATGCGATTTTGCTAATATTACAAGTTTGTCGTTATTCTTCATTACTTGTACTAATTTATCTAACTCAAAAGCACCATCTTGTGTAATATTGCTTTTGTCAAATTCGAAGTAAATTGGTTTTAACACAATTTCATTTTCAGTAACAATTACATCAATTGGTTGTAAAGATGCTGCAATTTTTGCTTCCGGTCCTTTGCTTTTTGCAACTGGAAATGAATTACCTTCAAAGCCATCTTTTGATGCTTGGATTGAGTAATCTTTATCACATTCTACTTTAAACTTAACTTCACCTGCTTCGTTTGAGGTTTCGCTAGTAATTATGTTTTTCTTACTGTCTAAAATCGAAACTTTTGCGTTAGCAAGTACTGCTCCTGTTTTTGCATTGGTAACGGTTGTAATTACATCTACAGCACAAATAGGAGTTGCACTATAAATGTCGTCGTTTCCACCTCGGTTACTTGAAAAGAAACCCATGTTTTGTGCTTTGTTAAAACTGAATGAAAAATCGTCTTTTTCAGTGTTGACCGGTTTTCCTAAATTTACAGCATCAGTACCTTTAGACAAATCAATTTGATAAATATCAAGTCCACCAAGTCCTTGTCGTCCGCTAGAAGAAAAGCTTAATGTTTTTCCGTCTTCTGATATAAATGGGAAACTTTCATTTCCTTCTGTATTTACTTTGCTACCTAAATTTTCTGGTGCTCCAAATGTACCGTCACCATTTACAGCAACTTTCCAAATGTCTACACCACCTAAACTTGCCGGCATATCTGATGAGAAATACAAGGTTTTTCCATCATTTGAAATACTTGGGTTACTTGTTGAAAAATCTTTACTATTAAAAGGTAATGATTTGGTATTAGACCAAGTATCGCCTGACTTAGTAGCCATGTAAATATTATTTTTGCCTAATTTTAAATTATTTTTTTTGTCTTTAACAAAAAGTTTATCTCTAAAACTTGCACTTGCAAAATAAATTGTATTACCATCAGCAGAAATACTAGCTGGTCCGTCATGAAACTGAGAATTCAATTCAGTTACCGCAGTAGCGTCAGAAAAAGTTCCTCCATCACCAAGTATTGATTTGTAAATATCTAAAAATGGTTCGTCATTCCAGCCATATTTTTTTCGCGCTACATTACGAGCACTTGTAAAATATAGAGTTTTATCACTTAAAACTGCACCAAATTCTGATTTATCAGTGTTTATAGTTAACGGATTTATATTGTATTTTGCGTCTTTACTTAGTATTTTAGGAACATAGTTTGGATTTTCCTTAAATGCTTTGGCACGATTATCATTTGGTGCCATAGAGGCAAATTTAGTCATCTGTTTATTTGCTTCTTCATATTTTCCGCTAGCTTTTAGCATTTGCGAATATCTAAAATAGGTTTCAGCGTCTTGAGGAGTTTCAATAGCTTTAGCATACCACGTAGATGCTTCTACCGTATTGAACATATTATAATATGTATCTGCTAGTTGCTTGTAAACATATCCATCTGCCTTTCCGTCGTCGACTAATTTTTTATATGCGGTTGCGGCATCCACATATTCGTAGCGACTGTATAACTTGTCGGCTACTTTTGTATTATTATTTTGAGCAATAATTGTTGAACTTATTGCCATGAAACTAAGTGCTATATATAGATTTTTCATTTTTGCTTAAATTTTATGTTAGAAATATCTTGGAGATTGTGATACTTTTTTCGGGAAGTTTAAGTCAAATAAAAGTATAAACTCATGCGAAGATGGCGTTGTTACTTTTAAGTCAGAAACTATGTGATCATAAGCATATCCAATTCTTAAACCTGGAGTAATTGCATAATTTACCAAAGCTCCAAAAGAATCTTGAAGACGATAAGTAGCACCTATTTCAAATTTTTCGTTAAATAAGAAGTTAGCAGATACATCAACCGAAGTTGGAGCATGAATTGCCGATTTAATCATTGTTGAGGGTTTGAACTTCAAATTTGGATTCAGTTGGAAAACATATCCACCGGTTAAGAAATAATGTAAAGTTTCAGATCCATATCGTCTTCCATTATAATCTAAATAATTTGATTTCAACATATTTGGAACAGAAAAGGCTACGTAATAATTATTAGTATGATAAAATAAACCAGAACCTATATTAAGAAAAGATGCATTTGAATCTTGAGCAAATGCCTCATCATTTTGGTTTTGAAGTGTTGGATTTATTCTGGAAAACAATCCTACTTTATGAAATGTTCCACCACCTTTTAGTCCAAATGCCAATCGTTTTTCACCACCTAAATTCAAAGTATAAGAGAAATCGGCATATAAGTTAGTTTCCTCTACAGGTCCAATCTTATCATTAATGGCAGACAATCCTAAACCTACATTTTTCCCAACTGGACTGTGAATAAAAAATGTTCCAGTATTTGGTGCATCTTCAATACCTACCCATTGTTTACGATACAATAATCCACCTGAAAGGTTGTCTTTAGATCCCGCATAAGCAGGGTTTACCACACTCATATTATACATGTATTGTGTATACTGTGGATCCTGTTGAGCACTAACCTCCATGCAAGTAATTAGGGCAAACACCATTAAGAAATATAGTTTTTTCATCGTTTTGAAATTTGTTATTATATAGTTTTGTTTGTTATTTATTTTCTCTGTTAATATAAACCCATCCGGTTCTTGTTTCCTGATTTTCTCGTTCTATTACATAATAATAGGTACCATCTGGCAATTCTTCGTCAGCATTACTCTGCCCAAACCATTCTTTAGTATAATCTGTTTTAGAATATACTTTTATACCATATCTGTTAAAGATACCCAATTGTTTTACATTCAATCCTGTCAAATCAAAGAAATCGTTTTTCTGATCCCCATTTGGTGAAATTCCTTTTGGAATACTGCATCCAAAAGCATCTACCAATACCACAACATTTCCGGTGCATCCAGCTGAAGTTATGGTCACTGTGTAATTACCAGGATTAGTAACCGTTTGACTTTCTTGACTTCCTAATGAACTTGTACCATCAGACCATGAGTAAGTTGCTGATGCTGGATCGTAAGAATTATTTAAAGGTGACACAGTTAATATATAACTTGGACCTTGACATCCTTGAGAAACTTGTCCAGTAATATCATTTTTAATAACTATCGGAGCACTGAAAGTTCCACCTGTTAAACAAGCATTGTTATTAGGACCTACAGTATATGTTACTAAATAAGATCCAGGATTGCTAGCGTTTATATCTACAACTCCAGATGATGTATTAATAACTAAACCATTTGTTGATGCATACTGTCCGCCTGTTGTAAATCCAAGTGAAAACATTGGAGATGCATTTGGAGATACTGAACAAAATGGTGTGTCATAACTAAACGAAGTAACTGGCGCAGCTGGAGCATTTATTTGTACAGTAAAAGTTGAACTGTTTGCACTTTGACAAGTCGAAGGATTGTCGTTCACAGAATAAGTTATAACATATTGCCCTACAGTTGATGTTGCTAAATCAATAACCCCAGTTAAACTATTAATTGATAAACCAGCAGTAGAACTATAAGTTCCACCAGTCACAAATCCCGGTGGTGATTGATCGGGTCCAGGATTAGTTGTTGACGTTTTACAAAATGGAGTTGCATAAGTAAATGTTGTTACTGATGGTGTTGGTGCATCTATTTGAATTGTAAATGTAGAACTTCCTGAATCCTGACAGATACTTGGATTGCTTCCTACTGAATAAGTTATTACGTATTGACCAGCAGTTGAGGTTGCCAAGTCTATAACTCCAGTTGAACTATTTATTGATAAACCAGCAGTAGAATTATAAGTTCCATTAGGAATAAATCCTGGTGGTGAAGGATTGGGTCCAGGATTAGTTGTCGCAATTTTACAAACAGGAGTTGTATAACTTATTGTTGTAACTGGCGTTGTTGGTGCTGTTATTACAATAGTTGCATTTGAACTAGAAACATTTTGACACAATGATAAATTAGATGCTGTGTATGTAATGGTGTAAGTTCCAGCTAATGTATTTGCTAAATTTATTTCACCAGTAGTTGGATTTAATGTAATTCCTGTGTTTAAAGTGCTGTAAATTCCTCCAAATGTAAATCCAGATGCAGTTGTGTTTGGAGTTGGATTTGTTGTAGCTATTTTACATACTGGAGTGGCATAACTAAATGTAGTCACCGCAGTTGTAAATGGTACCGCATTTATAGTTACTGTTGTAGGTAAAGAAACACAACCAGTTCCTACATTTTGAACTGTTACCGTATGTGAACCAGGAATCAAACCTGTAAATATTGGATTAGTTGTATAAGTTCCACCATCTAAACTATAACTATAAGTTGAAGGAGACGGAAAGGAATATGAACCTACATCGCTATAATCCTCAGGATCCAAAGCAGTCCAGTCATTTGGGTTCCAAGCTAAGCTTGGATGTGGCGCTGCTTGTAATCTTCTGTATGTATATCCCGGCATGTTCATTGGTGTAAAATCCACTCCATCAGTTCTTCCCCAATTATCGATAGGTACATTAGCACTAGTAGTTAAACGGATGTTATCATTTGTATTCACGCCTCCACAACCGGGAAAAGATTGATTAGGTGTTACTGAGACTTGATTAGCGTCACTACTAACTTTTATAACATTTGTTGTTCCGTTTAAAATTGTACCACTTAAAATTAAATCACATGATGCAGTTGTACTTCCATTATTATAAATTTTCAATTTATAATTACTCAAATCTTTTGTAACTCCAGTTCCATTATACAATTCTACATATGTTAACGATCCTGTTTCGGCGTCAGTAACTTCGGATATAAATAAATCAGTTGCTAAACTGCTAGTTGTTCCAATAGGACTTGTAACTTCAATACTTCCTGTTTGAACAGCACATGTTGGTTGCGTTAAAATTGCAACTGTTGGTGATGCTATAGGAACAATAGATACTGAAAATGATTTTTCGGAAGAACAACCATTGCCATTTACTGCATAAATATAAATAATTTGTGATGTTGTAATTACATCTCCAACAGATAACGGAGTTCCTGTTCCACCAGTTCCTGTAAAATAGTTCCCTACTGTTAATGCTGGTAAGGTATAACTGTTGCAATTAGTCTGATTTGCTGGTTGTGCTATTATAGGATAAGGATTTACTGTAACTTGAGTAGATCCAGTTGCGGTACAACCAAAGTTATTAACGGTAACTACATAAGTTCCAGCTTGAGTAACCGAAATTGAGCTAGTGGTTGCAGCAAAAGGATTTCCATTTAATGTCCATGAATAAGTTGCTTGCGCAGGATCGTAATTTGTAGCAGTTACCGATATTGTTCCTGTTGACCCAGCACAAATTGAAAAATTTGGCGTCATTGTAAAAGTTGGAGTTAAATCTTGCACTACAAGTTGTACAGGTGCAGTACCAAAACATCCGTTTCCATTTTGTGCTCTTACATAAATTGTTTGTAAAAACTGAGTGGTATTGGTATATAAATTCGGTAGTTGATTTGTTCCAGCAATTGCATCTGCATTTGTTAAATAATAAGATACCGTGTAAGTTGCTGGTTGTTGCAAACCAGTTGTAACTATCGGATTGTGTGAAGACAAATTAAATTGTCCATAACCAGATGCGTTACAAATACTCAAATTAGAAGGTGTTGCAATATTTATAGGCAAATAATATTCAACAGTTTTTGAATCGGTTGCACTACAGGTGGTTCCGTTTAGTTGAGCAACTAATGAATAAGTGCCAGAATGGTCAATGGTTAAATTTGGCCCTGTCTGTCCTGGAATTACTACTCCATTTTCAGACCAAACAAAGGTGTACTGCGCAGGATTTAATCCGCTTGTTAAAATATTTTGATTTCCGTAACACAGTGCTGTACCATTTGTTATTAAAAAGTCAAGTCCAAGTTCTAATCCAAAATTAAAGCTTCCTCCTTTTAGAAATACTGCAGAGTCCAAGATATTATCACTTCTATCAGCAACAACTAATTTAATGTGATATTGATGTCCAGGAATTACAGCTGATTGCGCAGTTAAGGGAACAGTGTCTCCATTAAAATTTGTTGGTGCGCCAAGAGGATCAAGTCCTAGAGGTAATAAATGATAATCGCCAAAATATTGTGCATTTAAAGAGGCACATCCCGTATTGAAAGTATTATCTCGTACCGTAACAACTGAAATTGGCGTTGGAGGTGTCGTACCAGGAACTACAGCTAAGTTGGTTGGTGTTCCGCCAGCAGTTAAATCTGTTAATATAAATGCAAAAGCGTCGGAATAACTACACTGAAAAGTTCCATACTCTTCAGAGGCAAAAATAAAATCAAAACTTATATTGTCAACTAAAGGTACGAAATCGAATTCTAATTTTGATGCATTATGGGAATTCATTGGGTTACCAGTTGCTGCTAAAATAATTGCTTCTAAGTCTGTATCACCAGTCCATGCACTTGTTCCATCACTTGAGGTAGATGTGTTTGGCCCTGGCGCATTTGTGATACTTCCAGAAGTTAAAATAACACCATCATTAAAAGGGAAACTAGAACCATTTTTATTAAAATAACCAATTCCATTTACAGAGCCAAAGTTTGTTCCTGTTGATGTAGTTATGTTTGTTACAGTTGCACAACTTGAATTAAACAATACGTTTTCTACGAGTTGTTGCGTTGTATATTGTGTGTCATTTGTTGTTATTGGTGGAGGAATAGTACCTACACAAACATTAAATGTGGTGTTCTGATTTGGCGTTGCAGTTGAAGTATAAACTCGAATTAAATAAGTTTGACCTACTGTAAGCCCAGTAATTGTTGTTGAGTTATTTCCGTTACTACAAGCAATTTGAGTTAAATTATTACATGTTCCAGAGTAAATTGCAGTATACATAAAAGTAGAACTTCCTGCTACGTTGTTCAATGACACATAATGTGATGTAGTAGTTGCAGTAAATTGGAACCAAACGTCATCGTCAGCAGTGCCACCACATATATTTGCTTGAGTTGAGGCGGTCGCTCCAATTACTGTGCCGGCAACAACTTGCGCACAAGACGTATCCGAATTTACTGGAACTACGGTTGCTGTATTACACTCATCGTTTGGTATTAAAGTACAAAATGATTTAGGACCAGCCCACAAACTGGAGTCTGTTGACGAACAGACTGCCCTTACATAATAATCATAACATGTTGCTGCGTTTAATCCTGTAGCTACATATGGATTTGTACTGGTTATTATGCCAGTGCTTGTTGCAGTAGGTGGAACAGAGCCAGCAGGTACAATATAAACTTCCCAAGTTGTTGCAGTTGTGGTATCTGGATTTGGTAATTGTGTCCAAGATAATGTAGCTCCAGTTAATGTTAAATTGGTAGCAGTAAGTAAATTTGGTTTAGCGCAAGTAGGCGGAGGCAGGCAAGTTACATTCGCAACCCAACCTGGGTTATTAACCGAAGCATCACTTCTAAATCTGAATGTTAAACACCCGTCTGCGCTTGATGAAGTAAATGGACCTGGAATAGCTGTACCCCAATAAGATCCTGCTAATCCTCCAGGTACATTTCCTGCTGGATTAGTTGATGCTAATTGTGGAGAAGCGATTGAATTACCATCAAAAATATATAGTCCATCCCAAGTTGCCTCAGTGTTAAATGAAGTAAAAGTTACTGTTACTTGTTGTCCAGGAATTGTAGGACATATTGTTGTAGTTGAGTCTATTGAATTCGCATAATTTGCATTAGCTCCACCAGGATCAGTAAACGTTCCACCACAAGCAGGAGGTACTAATTGTGTATTTGCAGTTGCAGGATCCGAAACATCACTTTTATCGGTTGGAGAACAAATTGCTCTCACATAAAATTT
>JACMPO010000034.1 GCA_014377455.1 Flavobacterium sp. | reverse complement strand
CGGATTGCATGGAATGCTCCAGGAGTTAAACAAGTACAAAACGATTTATTTGTCGATTTTAACGAGTAATAAAATTGCAAAAGCAAATCGAGAAGGTGTTGCCAATTAGCTGGCAAAAATTATGGCAGTCAAATACGTTCTTTACACCAAGACCAAAAATGCACACTGGAATATAGAAGGCCGGCTTTTATGGCAAACATAAATTCTTAAAAGCGCCATTTGCCATAATGGGCGTCATCATTAATAGCGTAGCAGAGCGCATTTTTGAAAGATAGGTTTAGGAAGCAATTACGAATAATAAAAAGTGAAGTTAACCTTATATTGGTGATATTAGATTAACGCACAATAGATTTTTTAGAACCGACTTAAAAAAAGATTTTATAAAAATTTCTGGCGAACAATATTTTTTTATTCAGTAACCACAATTTATATGGAAAGTCACAACTTCAATGTTTACTGCTAATGATAGTTTTATTGCCTATAAGAAGCCGTCTCACAACTTGAGGCGGTTTTTTATGTTTTATTTGGAAGTTAAACAGTTATTTTGTATATTTATAGTGTTGATATACAGATAATTGATATGAATTTCAGAAACTATAATCAAAGACAAACGGCATTATTTCAACATTCATTTGATGATTTAATTCCAATTTCACACCCAGTTCGAGTTGTTGATCAAGTAGTTGAGCAGTTAAATCCGCAAGGACTTATAAAAACCTATAAAAAAGAAGGTAATCCAAGTTACCATCCAAAAATGTTACTCACAGTAATATTGTATTCCTATATGATAAACACTTATTCTTCTCGAAAGATTGAACAAGCACTTCGAGAAAACATCAATTTTATGTGGTTGAGTTTAATGACGATTGTTGACCACAATACTGTAAACCGATTTAGAAGCAATAAATTGCAAAAGAGTTTTAAAGAAATCTTCAAACAAGTATTTTTAATGCTGGCGGATCAAGGATTAATTACCTTAAAACAAATTTATACCGATAGCAACAAAATAGAAGCTCAAGCAGGAAAATATACTTTTGTTTAGGGTAAAAGCATTACCACCAATAAACAAAAAAAATGCTTACCCAATTAGAAGATTTATGGAACTATGCACAAAGCGTAGCTAAAGATGACCACCACAATCCAGAGCCACCAGAGTTTAAAGAAATAAGCAAAGAAGTTATCGAAAAAACAGTTGAACAGATAGATGCCAAGCTCACAGGTAATGAAAATGCAAGCACAAAAGCCAAAGCCACACTCAATTATATCAAGAAAAATTTTGTAATCAATTTAGAAAAATATGAGCAGCAACAAGAAATTTTAGGTACAAGAAATTCATATAGCAAAACCGATACCGACGCCACTTTTATGCGAATGAAAGAAGATCATATGCTCAACGGACAACTAAAAATAGGTTACAACCAACAAATATCAACAGAGAATCAAATTATCGTTCACTACACCACACACCAAAATCCAACCGATACCAAAACCCTAAAACCACATTTAGAAGATTTTAAAGAAACTTTTGGAGAAAAAGTTTTTAATGAATTAGAAGAAATCACAGCCGATGCAGGCTACGGAAGTGAAGAAAACTACAATTATTTAGAGCAATCAGCATTAACCGCTTAAGTCAAATACAACACTTTTGACAAAGAACAAGACAAGAGCTACCAGCAAAAACATAAACCATTTAGCAAAGAAAATCTCTACCATAACCAAGACGAAGATTATTATGTATGCCCTATGGGACAAAAAATGCTAAAAACCTATCAAAACCAACGTACCACCGAAGCTGGCTACACTCAAAGCATGAGTCACTACCAAACCCAAAACTGTGACGGTTGTCCCTTGCGAGGTAAATGTTTTAAAGGCAAAGGAAACAGAAGCATAGAAAGAAAACACAATTTAGAACGGCACAAACAAAGAACAAGAGAACTACTATTAAGTGAAAAAGGAATACAAAAACGAAAACAACGAACTGCCGATGTAAAACCTGTATTTGCATAACTCAAACACAATCATCATTTTAGAAGATTTACGCTATAAGGAATCAAAAAACTGGATTTAGAGTTTGGTTTAATGGCAATGGCACACAATTAAAGCAAGCAAATTACCGCTTAAATGTGATTTTAAGCCTATTTATCTTTTTCTCCAAAAAAAAGCAAAAAAAATTAATATTGAAAAAATGTATAATAAAAAACCCCCTCAATTTTTAATTTGAGACGGCTTATTTTGCACGCCAAGCCGTATCAATATTTCCTTTTGCATAAATTAAAAAAATAAATTATGATTTCTTCACCAAAAACAAAGAAAAACATCGTCTAAATTTGAAAAAAAAAGATATGCTGACTTCGCTAAAATATTATTTTTAAAAGTTGATTGATAAAGAATTGTTACAACGGTTAAAATCTGGTGATAAACTGGCTTTTAACGAACTAGTGCTACAATATAAAAGTAACGTTATAAATACCTGCTATCGTTTTTTGTTAGATATAGAAGATGCTGAAGACATCTCGCAAGACGTTTTTGTAGAAGTTTATTTATCAATTCAATCTTTTAGAGGTGAATCTAAAATCTCTACTTGGATTTACCGAATTACAGTTACCAAATGCCTTGACGCAATAAAAAAACGCAACCGGAAAAAGCGAATTTCATCAATTGGCAAAACCCTGCACATAGATGATGTTGCCCGCTGGATTGCTGGAGGAAAACAAGCCGAT
>JACMPO010000221.1 GCA_014377455.1 Flavobacterium sp. | reverse complement strand
TGGCAAAATTTTCAGAGAAAAAATTGGAGAATTCATCAAAACAAGCTCCATTGCAACTCTAGTTCGAGGAAAAGGGTTATTAAATGCAATTGTTATTAATGATAATGAAGATGGTGATACTGCCTGGAATATTTGCATGTCATTACGAGATAATGGTTTACTTGCCAAACCAACTCACGGAAATATTATTCGGTTTGCACCACCTTTAGTAATGAATGAAGAACAACTGATAGACTGCATCTCGATAATTATTAAAACATTAAAACAATTTGAAAGTAACAATTAAACTTTATGGAAAACCAAGCAGAAATAAAATTGAACGAAAGCGCAATCGATGCTTTGAGAAGTAGCGGAAAATGGTCAATGTTCCTAGCAATTATGGGATTTATTGGTATTGTGTTTATGGTTGTAATCGCTATATTCATGACTTCGGTAATGTCAATGTTGCCAGACAAATCGCCAGCTAATCCGTTTGGTTTGATGAAAGGTTTTATTTCATTTATTTACATAATTATAGCTGCCCTTTATTTTCCTCCAGTTTACTATTTGTATAAATATGCTACTGATATGAGTGCTGGTTTGCTTACTCGAAATTCAGAAACAGTTTCAAATGCTTTGGTATCATTAAAGTCGCATCACAAATACCTTGGAATTTCTGTACTAGTTATCATTGGATTATATATTATTGGAATCATAGCATTTGTAATCTTTTTTGCTACAATGGCAAAACACTAAATTTTTTTCACATAAAAACCATCTAATTAACTTAATTAGATGGTTTTTTATTTACTTAAACGATTACATTCCTTGCAATTGACGCATTTTTTCTTGCATCAAAGCTGGATTTTGCAAAGCAGCAAATCCAAAGTAAGAAAGTATTGCAATAAAATATATAATCGATAAAACGTTTATAACAATTCCGATAATCGCTAATATTCTCCCCACATTCAAATTTTGATAATTAGAATACTTTTCAGGAGCCAAGTGATACAATATTAAATCTTTTTTGGCTAAAACAAGCGCAATTATCGCTAAAGTTAATCCTACAACTCCATAACAACAACAAGTAATAATGGACAATATTCCGAGGACTAAAACAACTGTGGCATTTGGTAATTTTTGGTTTTCCATTTTAATAATATAGTTTAGTTAATATAAAAATCTCATTTTGTAAACATACGCGATTATCATTATACATGCATTCAAAATTGCCGATCCTATAACAAAATTTGTGTAATTATGTTTTTTGTCGATAAAAAATAAGCCCACAAATGCAAAAAAAAGAAGTGACGTATAAACAGCTGGAAACATATAAAAAGCATCTGAAAAACGACCTTTAAATACTAAAATTAGTGAACGCTGTAAACCACAACCAATGCAATCTACCCCAAAAAATTTTTTAAACATGCAGGGCAACATATAATCTTCCATTTGGATAATTTAATTTTACCTTACAATTGTACAAATATTTTTTTAAATGAGCTTTAACTGATTAAAGTTTTCTACTTTTGAAATAAAAAAAAAGTGATGTCAAATTTATTTCTACTTATAAAAATTTTCATTTTTAAATATTCACAGACATGAAAAAAATAATAATTATATTAGTTGCAATAGCGTTTTTATTTGCTTTTTATGAACAAACAAAACCAAAACCCAACGTAATCATTACAGTTATTGCGGTACTAATTTTTATGCTAGGAATACTTAAATTAATGTCTAAAATACCTAGTAAAAAACCAGAAGATAAAAATGAAATCCTTTAATATTAACGATAAAGTTTCGGTTCTTGATGATGCAATAGATGGCGTAGTAGTTGGTGTAAAAAATGACCAAATAACCATCGAAACAACAGATGGTTTTTTGTTGACATTTAATGTCAATGAATTAATTAAACAACACAATACGAACGAATTAAAACATTTTATTAAAAGTGAAAATTTAGTACCTAAAAATATCGATTTAACATTTGGTAAAAAAAGAAATGCACCAAGTTTTAAATCAGATAATGCAGAAAAAGGGATTCCGGAATTTGATTTACACATCGAAAAACTGGTTAAATCCAAAGGTGGTATGAGCAATTATGACATCTTAACATTACAATCTGAAACAGCAAAAAGACATATTGAATTTGCTATCAGAAATCGAATACCTAAAATTGTTTTTATACACGGTGTTGGAGAAGGCATTTTAAAAGCCGAGTTAGATTTTATGCTTGGTCGCTATGAAAATATTTCTTTTCAAGATGCAAATTATCAAAAATATGGTCTTGGTGCAACCGAAGTTTATTTCAAACAAAATCTAAAATAAATAGCATATAATTTTTTAAATTTGCAACTTCAAAACTTGCAATGAAAAAAATATATTTAGATAACGCAGCCACTACACAAATTCGCCCCGAAGTAATACTGGAAATGATTCAAGTAATGCAAAACGATTTTGGGAACCCATCATCTACTCACAGTTATGGTCGAAGTGCAAAAAATGCCTTAGAAACGTCGCGAAAAACAATAGCCAAAACCTTAAATTGCAACGCTCAAGAAATTATTTTCACAACAAATGCGACTGAAGCTTCAAACTGGATTTTGAGAAACGCAATTAAAGATCTGAAAATTTCTAGAATTATTACTAGCAAAATAGAGCATCACGCCACATTATATACCGTACAACAATTGCAAAAAGAGTTTAGAATTGAAGTTCAATACATAAAAGTACTTCCATCAGGAGCAATAGATGAAACAGATTTAGTACTATTACTATCAAATAAACAAAGTACATTAGTATCCTTAATGCATGTAAATAATGAAATTGGAACTATTTTAGACATTGAGAAAGTTGGTCGAATCTGTCATCAATATAAAGCTTTATTTCATTGTGATACTGTACAGTCAATTGGTAAAATGGAATTTAATTTACATAAATTACCAGTCGATTTTATCGTAGCAAGTGCTCACAAATTTCATGGTCCAAAGGGAATTGGATTTGCCTATTTAAGAAAAGGAATTGTGCTACAGCCATTACTTTACGGTGGCGAACAAGAGAAAGGATTACGAGCCGGCACAGAAGCAGTACATCAAGCAGTTGGAATGGCGAAAGCTTTGCTTTTATCGAATCAAAACTTAGAAGCAGAAAAAGAACATATCTTAAGTTTAAAAACATATTGTATTGATCGCTTAAAAAATGCTTTCCCTAAAATCAAAATTAATGGCGAAGCAACATTTTACAATATATTAAACGTATTACTGCCTTTTTCTCCCGAAAAAACTGCTATGATTTTATTTACTTTAGACATGAAAGGCATAGCGGTGTCAAGAGGAAGTGCGTGTCAAAGTGGAAATCAAAAACCATCGCATGTACTTTCAGAAATACTTGACGAAGAAGATTTAGCGAAACCTAGTTTACGAATTTCATTCAGCCATTATAATACTTTTGAAGATATAGATGCTTTAATTGACGGCTTAAAAGGAGTGTAACTAGTTTTTTTTATTTGAGCTAATTCTAGGATTAGATGTATAAAATGTATTATCAGTTTTATTAGACTTTAAAAAACTTGCTTCCTCGGTTTTGCTAGAAGGTTCGATTAATTTATTTAACTCAATAACTTCATTGTCAGATAATTCACGATATCTACCTAAAGCAACATCCAAGGTTATGTTTATAATTCTGATTCTTTTCAAACTAGTAACTTCATAATCAAGGTATTCACACATTCTACGAATTTGGCGATTTAATCCTTGGGTTAAAATAATTTTGAAAACATTTTTATTGACTTGTTCAACAAAACACGGACGAGTTACTGTGTCTAAAATAGGAATTCCATTTCCCATTCTTTCAATAAATTTATCGGTTATAGGTCGGTTTACAGTTACTACATATTCTTTTTCATGATTGTTTCGTGCACGTAAAATTTTGTTTACAATATCGCCATCATTGGTCATAAATATCAATCCCTCACTTGCTTTATCTAGTCTTCCTATTGGGAAAATACGTTGTGGAAAATTAATGTAATTAATAATATTATCTCGCACATCCAAATTTGTAGTACACTCAATTCCAGCAGGTTTGTTAAAAGCTAAATAAATAGGTTTTTGATTTTTCTCTCGAATAAGTTTTCCGTTAACTCTGATTTCATCCTGTGGAGAAACTTTTGTTCCCATTTCTGGCACAATTCCATTTACAGTTACTGAACCTAAGTCGATAAGTTTATCTGCTTCACGACGAGAACAAAATCCAGTTTCGGATAAAAATTTATTTAATCTGGTAAGCTTTTCTTCCATTTGGTAAAGATAGAATTTTTTGGATTTAGTATTGCAAATTAACAATCAATAGGAAATTTGAATACTACTCTTTAACGATAAATAGACTCAATTTTCGATACAATTCGTCATCATGAAGACTGTGTCCTAAAGTTTCTGTATCAACAAAATCTGCATTTGGAAAAGCATTGGCTAATTTTTGTCCTTCGGTAAACAAGACTATTTTATCATTTTTATCATGAGCTATAAAAGACTTAATGGTCATTTTAGTTGCAAATTTTGCTCCAGAAAAATCATTCATTGTAATCTTAAATTTATTTTTGAAATAATCTTCTAATAAATCATGATTTTTTGAATTTAAACTAAGCAAATCGACATAATTATTTAAAATAATTTTTAAATCAGAAGGTGCACCCAAAAGAACCATTTTTTTTAATTTTAGATTTGGATATTTATGCTGATGAAATATACAAGTTGCACCACCAATAGAATGTCCAATCGTAATAGTTGGACAAAATCGTTTTACTGCTACTTCCATAAACTCAGTATAAAGTGGCACATTAAATTGATTTCCAGAACTTAATCCATGTGCTGGACCATCAATAGCTACTATTGTTTTACCTGTTTTCTTTAAATAAGGAAGCGTTTTTTTCCAGCGAGATGAATTACTTTCCCAACCATGAATTAATAAAATAACTTCTGAATCACCTTTCCATAAATAGGACTGAAAAGTATGATCACCAAAATATAATGTTTCTTTAATAGCATTTTCAAGTACTTTTGGAAGTTGATTACCATCTAATTTTCCTTTTCGTGGTTTACTAAAAATAAAAGCACCCATTTTCTGTGCCTTTTCAGGAAAAGTAAAACTCAATATATTAAGATAAAATCCAATGGATTTTGTTAATAAAAAATATTGAATTTTTTTTAACATCATCATACCTTTATAATTCGGTTAATAGATTTTTTGAAATAGATAAAAAAAAACCACTCTAATAATGAGTGGTTAAATTATTTACATCTTAGCAAAGAGTTTTTCCATTTTTTCCTTTTCTTCATCTGCTAAAACCGCATCGACTAAAATTCTACCAGAGTGTTCGTCAGTAATAATCTTTTTTCTTGCTGCAATTTCAACTTGAATTTGAGGTGGAATTGTAAAAAAAGACCCTGCAGAAGCACCTCTTTCGATACAAACTACGGCTAAACCATTTCTAACACTACTTCTAATTCTTTTATAAGCTGCTAATAAACGAGTATCTATTAATTCCTCATACTCCGCAGATTTTTCAGATAAAAATTTCTCTTCTTTCTGAGTTTCCGACATAATGTCGCTTAGCTCAGCTTTTTTATGTTTTAAATGTGTAGCTTTTTGATCCAAACGTTCTTTTGAACTCGAAATCACTTCCTTTTTATGCTCAATAGAGGCTTTCATTTCTTTAATTTGTTTTTCAGACAATTGAATTTCTAATTCTTGAAATTCAACTTCTTTAGTTAACGAATTAAATTCACGATTGTTACGAACATCTTTTTGTTGCTCAGTATATTTTTTTATTGCTACTGAATGATTTTCAATGGCAACTTTTTTTGCTTTAATATTATCTTCTATTCCAGTCAAATCATTTTGTAATTTTTCTAAACGAGTTGACAAACCAGCAACCTCATCTTCCAAATCTTCAACTTCTAGTGGCAATTCACCTCTAACATTTCTAATTTCGTCAATTCTTGAATCGATTAATTGTAAATCATATAGCGCTCTTAATTTTTCTTCAACGCTTAATTCTTTTGTAGTAGCCATAGTTTAAAAGTACTTAACAGGGTTTGTATTTTCTTGCGATAAAACGATTGCAAAATTAGTGATTTTTTCCTTAAGAAAATCAACAATATAATTTTTTGTATATCTTTCGCTTTCAAAATGACCAATATCGGCAATAAGTATCTGTTTTTCAGATTCATAAAACTGATGGTATTTTAAATCGGCTGTTAAAAAAGCGTCTGCACCTTGTGTAATTGCATTTTGAATTGCAAAGCTTCCTGAGCCACCTAGTACAGCAACTTTCTTAATGTTTTTACCAGTAAATTCAGTATGTCTTATGCCTCCACAATGTAAAGTTTGTTTCACAAAATTGAGAAAATCCTGTTCAGAAAGTTCATTTTCCAATTCCCCAATCATACCCAAACCTAAGTTTTGATGTTCATTTTGTAAATTATAAATTTCATAGGCAACTTCCTCATAAACATGATTTTGAAATAACGTTTTTAAGATTTTTGATTGTAAATTTTTCTCAAATGTAACTTCTATTTTAACCTCATCAGTTTTAGTGAGTTCTCCTTTTTTTCCAATCACAGGATTGCTATTTTCAGCTCCTTGATAAGTACTGAATCCAACCGAATTAAAACTACAATTCGTGTAATTTCCAATAGTTCCTGCTCCTACTTTACATAAAGCTTCACGCAAAATTTCAGCATTTTCTGGTACAGTATACGTAACTAATTTTTGAATAAAATTAGTTTTTGGGACTAATATTTTAGGATTTTTCAAACCTAGAGCATCGCAGAAAATTTTATTGACACCATTTTTATGATTGTCTAAAGCGGTATGAACGGCATAAATTAAAATATCGTTTTTTATGGCTTTAATTAGCGAACGTTCAATATAGTTTTTACCTGTTATTTTTTTTAAACCTGAAAATAAAATGGGGTGAAAACAAATAATCAAATTACATTTATTTGCAATAGCTTCATCAACAACACTTTCTAAAGCATCATGACAGACCAAAATTCCAGTTATTTCCTGCTTACTATTTCCAACTAGCAATCCTACATTATCAAAATCTTCAGCGTAAGCTAGCGGTGCTAATTCTTCTAAAATAAGTTTTATTTGATCGAAATTCATATTCTTATTATTATAATTGAAAGATTAATAAGTTGATTTTTATGTTGACCATTCGTTGAGTAAATCTACTATCGTCCAAACATTTTCTTTGTTTTCTAACACTATAAAACAACCATTATTGTGTTCGATATTTCGATAAAAGGCTACTTTAACTAAGCAGTATTTGGATGCAAAATACATTGGTTTACTTACAATCATAAGGCGCTGATTGTGATCATTAAATCTGTCGGATACTTTTTGATATGCTTCAAGTGACAAACAATCGTTGACTTTACTCTTAAGATATTGATTTTCTTTTGCGAAAATTGCGCTTAATTCTTTCGACCAATCTTCATTTAAAGTATTAATAACTTGACTTTTAATTACTTTGGAATTTTGTTTTAAAAGTGAACTTTTATTGATAACTTCAAAAGTTTCCTCGTTATTTGGAGCTTTTTTACAATAAAACCTCAGTAACTGTAATCTGTCTTTTTTAATTACTTTTTCGTTTTGATAATATTTAGACAAGAGCACTTTAAGTATTGCCGAATCTTGATTTTCCTGACCATAAATTTGCTGTAAAAAAAGCACAAATCCGATAATTAAAACTCTATTGAGATTCATTTTATTATATTTAATATAAATTCAAAGATAAAAAATTATACTTTCGTATAATGCTTAAGTTGCGAAAAATGCTGTTTCCCTTTTCCATTCTGTACAGTTTGATAACAACTATACGGAACATTTTGTATAATAACGGTATTTTAAAATCACATATATTTGATATACCCATTATTGCAGTGGGAAATTTATCGGTTGGTGGAACTGGTAAAACTCCTCAAATAGAATATTTAATTCGATTATTATCAGACGATTTTAAAATTGCAACACTAAGTCGAGGCTACAAACGCAAATCCAAGGGTTTTGTATTAGCTTCAAAAAAAGAAACCGCTTCAACTCTTGGAGACGAACCTTTTCAGTTTTATGAAAAATTTAAAAATATTCAAGTCGCAGTCGATGCTGATCGAAAAAATGGCATTGAACAATTGTTACTGCAAAACCAAAAACCAAACATTATTTTGCTCGACGATGCTTTTCAACATCGCAAAGTTAAAGCGGGTTTTTATATTCTGTTAACTACTTATACTGATTTGTTTTGTGATGATTTTGTACTACCCACTGGAAATTTACGTGAAAATAAAAGTGGAGTGAACCGAGCAGATGTGATTATAATTACCAAATGCCCACATGATTTATCAGAGGCCGAAATTGAAAAAACTAAGTTTAAAGTCAAAAAATATTTATCCGGAAAGGAAAAAGAAAATACTCCAATATTTTTTAGTTATGTAGATTATGATGAAACAATTTATTCTGAAAATAATAAAATTAAAGTTCACGAAGCACTAGTAAAACCTAAACTTCTGATAGCAGGCATTGCAAAACCAGAAGCATTTTATGATTATTTAGAAAGTAATGACCCAAATAAAAATACAATTTTAACTTTTCCAGATCATCATAATTTTACAAATGAAGATGTTGTAAAAATTAATGAACAGTCAAAAAATAAAATAATTGTGACTACTGAAAAAGATTATGTACGATTAAAAGATAAATTAAATAGCGATAATTTGTATTATTTACCAATAAAAAGCGCTTTTATAAAAGATAGTTTTGCATTTGATAAATTGATAATTTCTTACGCAAAATCAACTATCAAATCCTAATTTTACAAATTTTCAGCTATAATTTGATAAAACTTTTCGGGTTCAAATGGTTTTGTAATCACATCAGTCATTCCGTAGGAAAGTAACATTTCACGATTTTCATTTAGCGATATTGCTGTTAGCGCTATAATGGGTGTAAGTTCGTCAAATTCCCTAATTTTTTGGGTTGCAATTGTTCCATTAATTCCAGGTAAATGGACGTCCATTAATACTAAATCAAAATCATTTTTTACTTTCAATAATTCGATCGATTCTTCGCCGTTATCTACAATTTTACAAATCATACCACGATTTTCCAACATTTTTTTGGTAGTCATTTGATTTATCTTATTGTCTTCAACTAACAATATTTTTTTGTTTTTTATTGCTACTAAATCAAATTTCTTTTCTTTGGTTACTAAAACTTCATTTTCACCTACTTCGAAGAATAACATAAATGAAAATGTTGAGCCTAATCCCACTTTACTATTAAGGTAAATGTTTCCTCCAAGCAATTCGATAAGTCGTTTTACGATAGACAAACCAAGACCTGTACCACCATATTTTCTATTAATTTCAATTGAACCTTGCGAAAAACTGTTGAATATTTCAGCTTGTTTATCATCTGGAATCCCAATTCCATTATCACTAACTTTAAAGGCAATAACTAAAGCATTATTTTCATTGGAGTCGATTTTTGCGATCACTTTTACATATCCGTCTCTTGTAAATTTGAGCGAATTATTAATTAAATTCATGAAAATTTGAGACAGTTTAGTTGGATCGCCAATGAGATTTTCAGGAACTTGATCGTCTATTTCTAGAAAAAAAGTATTGTTATTTTCTTGTGCAATTTCTTTTAACGAGTTTTGAATATTTGCCAATAAACTTTTCAAATTAAAATTTATTTGCTCAATAGGAATATTATTCGATTCAATACGATTTATCTCTAAAATATCATTAATAAATGTTAGTAGATAATTACCTGAAAATTTAAGCGAATTAAGATAATGAATTTGACTTTCTTTCGGGTTTTCTTCGATTAACAAGTGCGTAATTCCATTAATTGCATTTAATGGTGTTCGAAGTTCATGACTTACGGTTGACAAAAATTCAGAACGTGCTTTGGAAGCATTTTCGGCATTTTCCTTAGCTTGGTACAGTTCATTATTTTTATCTCTTAATAATAAATTAGATTGATTTCTTATCACATTATTTTTATACAATGACAAACTCAACAGAGATAGAATGGATATAAAAGCTATTGCAAAAATGCTTAATATCTTAGCAAAACTGTTTGCTTTTTGTTGCGATTTATTAATGGTTTCAATCTGTTCGACTAATTTTAATTTTTCCGACTCTTTAAATTTATCAAAATCTTCAATTCCTATTTTACTATTTTTCTCAGCAATGATACTATCCTTTAATTTTAAATACTTTTTCAATAAAGAATAAGACATTTTTAAATCTTTATTAATTTCATATGCACTGCTTAGAGCATAGATAATTTTACTTTTTAGGTCGCGAGAGATTTCAGTATTCCCTTGATCGAGCGATTTATTTAAATAATTTATGGCAAGATTGGGGTGTTTTTTATCGATTTCAATCAACCCGATTTGATATAGAGCTTCCGATTTAAGTTTATTAGAACTCATTACATTTTCATCTCTCACAATATTTTCAAAAACAGGTAAAGCTAAATTCACCATTCCTTTACTTCTGTAAATAATAGCTTTCTGGAAATCTAACATTTCAATTGCCGAAGAAATTTTTAATTTTTCATAAATTGACTTAGCAACGTCAAAGTTTCGCTCAGCCATTGTAAAATTATCTTTTTGCAAGTAGCATATTCCTAAACTGTAATGTGTAAATGCTTGCTCAGCACTAGCCGGAAGCGTTGTGAAAACTGAAATACTTTTAATCAATACTTCAATAGCATCATCATACTTTTCAATTTCAATATAGGTAGTTCCTAAATTAGAATAACAGGATGCTATCGCTTTTTGATTATTATTTTTTTTAGCATAATCTAATGCTTTTTGCGAAAAGACGAGACAATTTTTGTAATTATTCTCGACTTTACTGTATTTAGCCTGATCAGTATAATAGCCAATACTATCTTGAATTTCAGCACGTTTTGTGTGCGAAAACACAAATAAAGGAAATACTATAATAAATAAAAATAGAATTGGCTTCATGGTTAGATAACTGCGTTTACAAAGCCTAAAGTAAAGAAATTATTTATTAATTATAACAATCAAATCAATTATTCTCGACGAATACCCTATTTCGTTGTCATACCAACCTACAACTTTAACCATTTTGTCGATTACCGATGTTAACTGTGCATCAAACAAACAGGAATTTCTATTTCCAATAATATCAACCGAAACGATGGGATCTAAAGTATAGTCCAGAATTCCTTTCAAGGAGGTTTGCGATGCATCCAGAAAAGCCTGATTTATTTGGTCTATGGTAACCGGTTTTTTTACATTAAAAGTTATATCAGTTAAAGATCCGTCGGGAACAGGAACTCTGATGCCACAACCTCCAATTTTACCTTCTAAAGTTGGGAAAATTTTAGTGAGTGCTTTTGCAGCACCGGTTGTTGTAGGAACAATACTTTGGCTTGCACCTCGCGCTCTTCGTAAATCTTTATGTGGCTGATCATGCAAACTTTGATCGGTTGTGTAGGAATGAATTGTGGTTACAAATGCCTGCTCCACACCACATAAATCATTGATAACTTGTATCATTGGTGCGGCATTATTGGTTGTGCAACTGGCGTTGGAAATTATAGTTTCACTTCCGTCAAGAATATTTTCATTAACGCCTAATACAATTGTTTTTATTTCAGAAACTTCCGATGGAGCTGTGAGAATTACTTTTTTTGCACCCGAAAGAACATGCGCATTTATTTCATCAAACGTTTTATATTTTCCAGTGGCTTCAATTACAACATCAATGTCAAGCGATTTCCAATTGAGCTTTGCAATTTTTTTTTCATGAAAAAATAAATACGATTTGTTATCGACCAATATTGCTTCGCCATTATAAGAACAAACTTGTGATAAAACCCCGTGAATGCTATCGTATTTTAATAAATGAGACATTGTTCGGTTATCAGCAACATCATTTATTGCCACTACTTCTATCGTTGGATGGTCTAATAGTAGTCTGAATAAGTTTCTGCCAATTCGTCCAAAACCGTTAATCGCAATTTTTGTTTTTATCATTTTTTTT
>JACMPO010000220.1 GCA_014377455.1 Flavobacterium sp. | reverse complement strand
TATCAAAAGTTTCAGCTACGATTTGATTTATTCGATCAATTGAAAAAGTTGAAGGCCAGAATAATGTGCCTTCAAAATTTTTAAAAGTAACTTCGTATTCATTTTTGATTCTGGATATTTTATCAATATACTTCGATGCGATGATATTTACTTTTGGTTTACCTAAAAATTGTAACAGTTGCGAAAAAGTAACATTATTTTTATTTACAAAAAGCCAAAAAAAAAGTATTTTTAATCTTCGCATTGCAGTTTACAGTAGAATGAATATTAATTTTCAAATGTATAACATTATATTTTATTTGAGCCTTGCTAATTAAAAAAAACCATAAATCGTTATTCCTGATTTATGGTTTTGCTATTTTATGAACTAGTAAACGTTTATTTGGAGATTTTTGTAAGTTCAGTAGTAAAATCAGTATTAGAGTATAACATTGGATCAAATTTGTTGTTTTTTTGCTTAACGGGTAAAATTTTTGAAGCTGTTTTATCAACTTTTACAAAATTTTCGTCAGGTGTGAAAAAATTAAAAAATTCTGTACCTTTTAATGTAAATGATTTATCTTTAAATGCTACCTTCAAACTATTTACTAAAATCTCTTTGTGTTCTTTTTGACCAAAATCGAAACGAATTTGTGTAGGATAAACACTTTCAGGTAATTTTAATTCTATATCCTGTGCGTTTTCATTTCCTTTAACTCCAACCCAAACGGAGTTTTCTTCTTTAAAAGGACTCTGAGGGTCATTATCCTCTTTAAAAAATATTTGAAAATCGTCATCTTCTTTGACAATTGCGTTTAAAGTAAAAGTAAATAACTCAGGAGCAGGTGTTAAAGATTTTTCTTCTGCTTTACCTTCTTTTTTACATGAAATTAAGGAAACGGCAACTAACAATAATACTAAAAATATATTTGTTTTCATTTTTTTATTTTTTGCAAATTTAAACTTTTTATTAATAATTAAATTTAATTTATAATAATTTTTCTTCCGGAATCAATATGGATGCATTCACCATTCGTTTTCTTTATTACTAAACCTACTGAATACGTTCCTTTATTCAAGTTTTTTGTAAATATAACACTATTGAATCCTGCGTTGTTCAGGTTTTCTTTTTTGAAATATGTTGTAATGTCAAGTCGTTCTTCGGAATTTAATCTAATTTCAAATTTCAAATTATTCTTTTGAAGAAGAAGAAAAATGGTTTCGTTTTGATTATTATTACTTTCTTCTAAAACCGCCCAACCTCTAATTTTAACAATATTATCATGAAAATTAAAAGTATCAAAAAAGTATTTAATTGGTTTTGTTGCATTTAAACTATATTCTACCGGCTCTAGTTCATTTAATTTTAGGTTTTTAAAATGTGTTTTAACAGAATCTAAAAATATTTTTGTTGAATAATTTTCTTTAAAATCACTTGATTTTAATTTAACGTTTTTTTTGTAAATAAAAATAAAATTATCCATCAAATGAATGTCAACAATTTCTTTATTTAGCAAAACATCAAAAGAATTAAAATGTTTTTTTGTAGTTATATACAATCGTTTGGAATTAATTATACCGCTTTTTAACTCAATTAATAAATTCGATGCAAATTCTTGCCCCTTTTTAATATTAGCACGAGCAACATAACCATTTGAAATTGGTTTTTTAGCTTTTAATGCAAGATAGGACAAGTCTTGATAATCATTCGTATAATTAATATTGTAATTATAATCAAATGGAGGATAAATAATTATATTGTCAAAATGCTCCATTACATTAATCCAGTTTTTGTCTTTTAAGGGAGTTTTATATACGCCTTCAGGAAGTTTCCAACGTAGAAATAATTCTTGAGTGTCGTAAAGTTGCAAGATGGTTATAAACAGAAAAATAAAATGTTTTAAATATGAATTTATTTTAATTTTATTAAAAATTATAATCGAACAAATAAATATTAAATAGTACAGCGGCCAAACAAATCTACCACTTGCACGAAAAATGAAACCTAATTTCTCTATTATTTTAGGCAGTGGTAATGTTGTTATAATTTTATCATTTAAGGAAATTACATTTGTTAAAGCAAACAAGCATAAAACTATACATAAAATCAAAAGTAACCCCCACTTTTTTATTGTTAACAGGGATATTCTTTTTTTTGAAAATAAAAAAACAGAATAAATTAAGCTTAAAACAGACAAAAGAATTATTCCTAACCCAAGATAGGCAAATCCCTCGTATTGGCGTGGGTCTACTTTCCCCAAATCAGGAAGCAATCTTGAATAATAACCATACGAATCAAAGAATGAATTTACGTTTAAACTATAAACGCTAAAGGGCTCGCTTGAAGCCACATTTGTGCCGTTTTTAAATTCTATTATTCCAATCAAAACCCATGACAATCCAAACAGAACTAACGAAAGCGTTGGATAAAAGACGCATTGCTTAAAACTTATAGTTTTTTCAATTAAATAATGTTTAATAGGAACAATAATATTGAAACTAAAAACCATAACTGATAGATAAGGGTTTATAGTTGAGGCAATAACAAATAAGAACACTTGATCCTTATTTATCTTTTTTGAAATAGAAAAACTTGGTCGTATATAATTATATATAGAACCTAATATTAAAAAGTGTGAACTTAATGCAGGGTGGATTGCTCTAAATAAAAAAACTGGATTTGCAATCAATATTAATATTGAAAGAGCTATAATCCAATTTGAGATTTTATATAACTCTAAAATTTTCCTTGTGTAATAAGCTAAAAAAAACGTACATGTAAAAAGCCAAAACCCTAAATATTGAAAATCTTGAGGTAAAACGGTGGAGAAAGGTTTAAGGATTAATGCCAAGAGCGGTATGGAATCCATAAATCCAATATTAGTTCCGATAGGATAATTAAAACTTGTAATTGTTCCTAGTGGAAATGTCCAAGCTTCATTTCTATAGAATGCCCAACCCAAATAATGCTGCCCCCAATCATGATGAACAGACATAACCCAATTTATATTTGTTGGGTAAATAATTTTTAAGCCGTAACATATCTGAAATCCAATAATGACAATTAAGAAAAAAAAGAGGTCTATTAGCCTGATATTTCTACCAAATATTATAAATTTATTCTTATCAAACATTTTATTAACTTTCTAAAAAATCCAAATATATTTTTGAATTTGGTGGGTTTATGTTTTTCCTAGAGCTCAATTGCAACAATAAAACTATCAATGTTACTGAAAACAATTGTAAAATAATGCTTGTAATAATTAGGGTTAAACTTGAAGCCCAACCAGGTATTGCGTTGTTTGTAAACAATTTTTGATATAAAATATAAGAAATTGATATTGTACAAATCAAAATTCCATAGAGAGAATACCTTAAAATGCGCAAGGATAAAAAATCAAAATAAACCGCAATAGAACTCAAACCATGAATAATCAAATTGTTAAAATTCATTTTAGAAACTCCTTGATATCGCTTTCCTCGATCAATTAGAACTTTATCGAATGGTATTTTAGACTGAATTATTCCGCCAGAATAGTGGTTCCAAATGTTGTTTTGATGCACAACTTTACTTAACAGTTTTTTAGGAATTATACTAAAATTACCAAAATTAATTTTTTGTCCCGTCAAAAAGTAAAACAGGTACTTATAAAAGAAATATCCGATTTTAAATAACATAGACTCTTGCCGCTTTTTTCTTTGTGCAAAAATAATTTTACTATCATTTTGTTCCTTAATTTTTTTTAAAAGTTCGATAATATCTTCTGGTTTATCTTCTCCATCACTGTCCATTACCACAACATAATCAAAATTTTCAATTTCGTTATAGATGTATTGAAGTCCAACTGCAATAGCCCTTTGATGACCAATATTAACTTTTAAATTGAGTATATCTACTTTTACAGGGAATGTACTGTAATCATCTAAAAGCATTTCTGTCGAACCATCATTTACAGCTATTACAGAAAAATCAAACTCTTTAGAAAATTTACTTTGAATTTTATCTAGATTTTCCAATAAAATGGCAAAACTTTCCCAATCGTTATAAATTGGAGTCAAACAATATATTTTTTTTAAATCCGGCATTAAATCATTGTATTTTTAAAGCTGTAAAGCTATTAATTTCTCCTTAAAAAGCAAGTTTTCAAAACCTCTTAAATTTAC
>JACMPO010000219.1 GCA_014377455.1 Flavobacterium sp. | reverse complement strand
GATTGAATTATTGAATGAATACGGCCTGTCTATTTTATTATTAGTCTCTAATACTGTTATTGTATTTTCTTTCAAGGTGTTGAATTGAAAGTCCATAAATAATAATTTTGATTTTAATGAAGGTGTCTTTTTAAAATTATGGCTTAATTTTTTTTCAGTAACCACAGAGAGATTATATTCAATAAAAGGATTGTCTTTTTGTTCTGATTTTGATTTTGGAGGAATGGATTTACCATTGCTATTTAATACAAAAGCAATAAAATAATTATTTGCAAAACAAGGTAAAGATGGATTGGCTTCCATAATCATTTTAGAAAGTTCCATTGCTGTTTCGTATCTTTCTGTTTCATAATAACAACGAATTAAAAGATTATAGGCTTCGTAATCTGCTGGGTTTCTATGAAGATGGTCTGATAATAAACCTATTGCAATTGGATATTTTTTTGCTTCTAAATTAATCCAACCTAAATCTTTTTGAAGGTCTAATCGCGGATTGAGTTTTAGTGCTTTTTCATAAAAACTTTTGGCCGCATCAATCTTTTGAATTCGTAAATTGTATTTACCTAATGCTAATAAAACTGCTACATTGTTGTCGTATTGTTTGTAAGCTAGTTCTAAAAACTTTAAAGCATTACGCCACTTGGGGGTTTTTAATGCTTTGTCTGCTAATGCTATTAATTCGGCTGCTTTTAGATTGTCTTTGTTGAATATAATAGGAACCGATTTGGCTTTTAAAGCTTCTTCCAATTCAATCATAAACTGAAATCTCAGTTCGGGGGTTTTATTGATTGCTTTTAAAATTATTTCTTGTTGCCAATTTGGAAGTTGTTGTATTGGAAAATCTGCTGATTGGTGTTTTTCAATAATTTCTTCTGTTGATAAGCCGAAAAATGGATTTTCTTTGGATAATAATTCCATTAACGTAACTCCTAAAGCATAAATATCTATTCTTGGATCACTTGTACTATCAACATCCCAACTAAATGCTTCTGGGCTCATATATGCTCTTGTACCAATGTTTTTGTTCGCCACACCAAAATCAGCAATTTTAATTGTACCATTTTGAGAAAAAACAATATTATCTGGTTTGATATCGTGATGAATTATACCTTTTTTATGAATTATTCTTAAGCACGAAGCTAATGTTTGTATCCATTCAATTGTTTCTGAAGTAGTAATTAAATTGGAAGATAATTTATCTCTTAAACTACCACCAGGACAATATTCCATTACTAAATATAATACTTCTTCTTCCCAAAAATGATGGTAATAGGTAACAATATTGGGATTGTCAAACTTTGAAATTGTTTCTATTTCGTGGATTATATCTTCCTGTTCAGATTTGTTTTTATTTAATAATTGCTTGATTGCTACAAAGCGATTTGATACTTTTTCTTTCGCTAAAAAAACCTTGCCAAATCCACCGTTGCCAAGGTCTTTTATAAAAGTATATTTGTTATCGCAGACTTGCATTTAAAATTTTATAATAAAAAGTGATTGTTATTTGTAATAATACAAATACTTTATTGAAATAAGTAAGACTAATGAATTAGTATTTTTAAAGGTTCGAAATAATTTTTGATCTGTTGACCTTTACTTAATCAACAAACATAGTTATCTGGAACGCCAAAGCTTTTTCTTTACAATTTGGACAATAATTATTGACAGTATTTAATTTTAAATCAAAATTATTGATTGTATTGTTATCGTAATTATTTCCTTTTAAAACGTCATCCGTGTAAAAGAGATACTTATCTGAATTCTTGTATTCTAGATAATTTATATTTTCAAATTTTAAGGTTTCTTTATTAATTGATGGAACTGGACAATTCGTTTGATAGCTATATCTTCCACCACCAAAACTAAATTCATTTGATAAACCACAAGATTTACATTTAGATGCTATTATATTTCCCATTTTAACCTATTTATTTATTTTATTGAAATTTTAAAACACTTTTAACCCCTAACCATATAATTATTATTGTAATAATTATTAATGCTATAATAGAAAAATTCAATTTTTTATTGAAATCAAGTTCTTTTTTTAATAATTCATTTTGGGAAATAATTGAATTCAGTTTAGTGTCTGATTCTTCAATTTTAGCTAATAATTCTTTTTTTATACTCTCTTGATTTTCAGTTAATAAATCAAAACTTTTGAATATATCTTTTTGGTTTTTAGAAAGTGTTTGTTCAATATCACCAAAGTTTTGGATTATCTTATTGATGTTTTGAGATATTGTTGTTAATATGCCATTGATTCCATTAACAGAGATAAATACTTCCGATAATTTACTTTGATGTTTATTGAAATGTTCTTCTAAATCTATTTTTGATAAACGAGTAATTTCTTTACCTAAATCATCAATCTTGTTTTGAAGATTATTTGCTTTCTCCTCAAATTTCTTTAATTCTTTACCAATTTCTACTTTAGAGTTTTCTAAAAACTTTGTTTCTAAATCTTTGAATAAAGCATCAAAATCTACTTCCACCAAACGAGTTATTTCAGAACCTAGTTCATTTATTTTTGTTGAAATTTCAGAAATTTTCTGGTCAAATATTTTATTATTACCAGTTAAATATAATTCAGCGGAGTCACTAAATTTTCCTGCAAGTTCTTTGAAAAGAATTGGGTTTTTAAGACTCAAACTTACAGATGCTTTAATTTCATTGTGTAATGATTCAATGTCTTTTAATTTTTCGTTTAATTTTTTTACGTTATCTTGAGATTCTCTTAAAATTTCTTCTGTGTTGTATTTTTCCATCTTTAAAACTCTTTATATTTTGTTACTAGTGTATCAATCCCTTTGTATTGTAATTTTTGTAAAAGAATGTTTCTAATTAAATTTATATCTTGAAATGATTGATTTGTTTTTTCTACATTATCTAGCAGTACTTTAAAATATTTTTTGAAAATTTCTTCTATTTTATCAAAATCATTATTATGGTAATTCTCATCATTATATAGTTTTTCAAAGCCTTTTTTGAGCTCTAAATTTGCTTCTGAACGATAAGCTGAATTATTAACCGCATACATTGAAAATGCTTTTAACAAACGAAGCAACCATTCTTTCTTTAAATCTGAAACTGGAAGGGATTGCATTATTTTTTGACAAGATCCCATCATATGCTTGTAATTGTTTTGCTCGGTGCCTTCTAATTTGAACACGGCTAAATATTTTTCCAATATGTCGCTAGCATTCATTTCATTTTCTGAATAGCTATTATAATCTTCTAATAATGAGTAATTAATATTGTCTATTCTAAATTCCTTTCTGGCATATTTAGCATTGAAATAGAAATAGATTTGTTCTTTAATGAATATGTTTTGTTCAAACCAATCCTCGTAACTATTTGCTTTAATTAACGTATCTTGAATTTCATCTGTTGCTCTTTTCCTTTTTTCTGCTATTTCTTTATATGAGAATTCTGCCAAGAAATAGAGGCATTCTAATATATCTTCAACAAAATTTTCTTGTTTTAAAGTGATTTTTGACTTTAATTCTATAATCATAACCAATGTAGAATTTTCAGATAAATATCGTCTTAAATAACGTTCAATATTGTTGATATATACATTAATGTTTTTCTCTTTTTTGAAAGCGCAATGGTATATTTTTATTTTGTAATCATAGGTATAATCAATTAAGAAGCCCATTGAGTGTAGTCTATAAAGCAGTCTTCCCGTATCACCATTATGGCGGTCTCTGTAAAATATAACTTCTAATTTTTTTATATGGTCTTCGGTTATGAATTCATAATGCTTGATATCTTCTTTATCGATATTGAAAATTAACTCTTCTAAATCTAAAGATTTATTTAGCACATCTATTATTTTTTGATCAAAAGCATTTCCATGGATAAAAAACATCGCTTTTATTTCATCTATTTTAGAAACTATAATATTTTCATACAACTTGTTGTGATTTATTACAAGTTTAAAGTTGTTATCTGTAGTTTCATTAAAAACATCTTTTAAAGATTTTTGTTCATTAAACCCGGGTTGATTGATAAATTCAGATTCAGTGAACATAAATTTAACTTGAGTTTTCTCAAAATCTACCCCTTTGAATGATAGTTTATAAAAATAATTATGAATATCTCTATCTATATATTTTTCATATAAACAGGAATTATCACTTTCAATATTTTTAATTATTAATTCACGAACTCTTTCTTTTTGATTTTCATTAAAAGAAATAAAATTACCATCTTTCTTTTTATAATTAAAGTCAGTAGTTCTGATAAATTCAATAAAATTATCCTTCGTTTTCAGGTTATTAGACAATAATAATCTTAATATGAATCGGATTTTCTTGTCAATTAATTTTGAGTTTTCATCAAAGAATTTTTTCAAATCGAAAACAGCTACAAAATTTGTGTCGATAAGTATGTTAGCCAATGCTACTTTTTTATCTCTACCAGCTCTACCGCACTCCTGAACAAAGCTTTCCAAAGAACTAGAATAATTATAGTGATAAGTGCTTCTGATATTGCTTTTGTCTATTCCCATACCAAAGGCTTTTGTGCAAACCATATGATGAAGTGACCCGTTTCTTGGAGTAAAATTTAGAAAATAATCTTGAATATCTTTGTCAACTTCATATTCATCATTTGCATAGTAATATCCTTTACTATTTGAATTTAACTTTTGATGAACGTATCTAACTCCTTTTTTATTTATAAACTCACCAATATGTTCTCCTGATGAATAAATACTAGTGCCTTTGACTGAACAAAAAGTAATCGTATAAAATTCGTCAGATTTAGATTCTCTTAAATTGCTTTCTAATAACAACTTATCATTGTATTGAAAAATGAAATTACCATCTTCATCTTTTTCAAATTCATTTGTTTCCTGATTTCTTAAGGCAAAATCTTTAGGTTCAAAATTTTGAAAATGTTGGAGTTGGGATTTAGTTAAAGTTTCCTGATTATTTATTTTAGCGAGCTGCTTACCTATACTCGAAAAACTTTTGTTAAAGGTTTCAATTCTGTCTTTATCTGTAACATCTATGATTTTAAAAAACAATTCTGGTCTGATAGTGTTTTCTATCATTATGATTGCATTAGCAACATCATTATCGTCGTTTTTAATTTGTAACTCTCTTTCAATATCTGTTAGTACATCAAATGAAGCTGTCGCAGTTAGTCCGATGAGTGTTACTTTTTTATTAGGGTTTTTTATTTTACAGAATTTTTGAGCATTTTTACCCAACATTAAATAAGTATATCTAAAATCGTGACCCCATTCTGAAACACAATGTACTTCATCAATCACACAAAATGAGAATCCTAAACCAAAATTAGAACCATCGATATTTTTTATTACGTTTCTAAAATCTTCCATAATGAAACGTTCCGGTGAAACAAAGAAAAAAAGTGTTTCACCTAACCGGAAATCAATAATTCTTTTTCGTTTTTCATAGGTAGATATAGCCGAATTGATATATTCACAACAGTCAATCCAACTTTCTTTTAGAACCCTAACCTGGTCCTCCATTAAAGATTTAATTGGGTCAACCACTAAACACAATCCTGGTTGTAAAAAAGCAGGTAATTGGTACGTTAAAGATTTACCACCACCTGTGGGTAATAAGCCTATTACTGGTTTTTGTTGGATTGCTCTTGAGATAATTGGCAATTGACCTTCTCTAAAACTTGTTTTTCTGAATAGGTTTTGAATGAAGAAATTGATGTTTTTTTCATATTCTTTTATGGAAGAATACGAACCATCACTGTTTTTATCAACTAGTTCTTTATAATTTAATAGATTTGAACAATATACTTTTCGGCCACTGTCGGCTGAATTATCAAAGTAGTGTGTTGAACGTATAATTATTGAATCCCTAAGCGAGTATTCTGTTTCTTTATAAATTTGAGAACGCCTTAATATAGAATGGTCTATAATAATATCAAAGTCATTAGCTCCAAAATAAGCTTCGTTTTTAGGTTTATAATCGTAATGTAATTTTTGATTAATTACCCATTTTTCATTTTCAAAAATGCTTAATTCTATTTTTGGTAAATGTAATTTGTCTTGTTCTTCAAGTATGGCATTTATATTAAAAAATAAATCTTCTAAACTTTTTATTGCCAAAGCTCCACAAGGCAAATCTCTTTCAATAATTGCAATTTGCAGTATTTCTTTATTTAGCAAATCAGGTTTAACAATAAAATGTTCAATTAATGCTTTTTGAATTCTTGCAACTGCAAGAGGTATGAAAATTAAGCTATATTCTTCTAGAAAATCTGTATGGTCACGATTGAAGTTTTTTTCAAATATTGTATAAATATCTTTACTGATTAATTTTTCAAAAGGGATTTCATTCCTACTGATTTCTTCTTTCGTAAACCGATATGTTTGAGCATCAACTTCTTCGGCTGCTATATCACGTGTACTGTCATAATAAACGTACTCATTAAGTAAATGATGTGGTCCATCCACCTCAAATATTCTAGTTACATTTTTTAATGTATTATTAACTGCATTCCAATGTAAATAGGGTGATGTAAAACTAAAATCTACAGAACGACCACCTGCCATAGCTGGTGTTATTGTAGCGAAATCCCTTTGGGATTGTAAAATTTGAATTAAAAAGGGATGTTGCCCAATAAATTGCCATTCTAAATGACTTCCTGATGAACCACCATAGTTTACTGAGTTTATTGATAATCCGGGTTCTATAAGATGTAATAATTCAAATACTGTATTATAATCAATGATTTTATTTGGTTTCGAGTATATGAATTCAAACTCTTCTTTATTGGCATTTATTAAATTTATCTCTACAAATTTATCTTCAATAATAAGAGGTGCTTTAGTTGGCAAACCTCTGGTAATGATGTTATTTATTGTAGCTAAAACAGGGTGAATATTGTTATAATCAATACTATGAGTATATGGAAATTGAACATCAAAAGCACTAAGGTTTTGAAGTAATCCTTTTACTTTATTGATGTCATCATTTTCATTTTCATTGAAATAATTAAATGACTTGAAATTATCAGTAATAAGATTACTGATGGCATCTACTATATATCCTGCTTTGAATTGTTTCATGTTTTTTTAACTATTTATTTTTGATAATAGTTTTAAACAATAATCATTTTCATCATCAATTTCTAAACCTTTTTCTACAATTTTTTCTGCTCTATCTCTTTCATTATTATTTAAGAGTATCCATCCCAATCGTGAATAATCGGTTGCATTACCCTCATTTGTTATTCTTTTAATCATGACTTCTATAATTTTATTCAAAATTTCATTTTTATAAAAATCTAGTTTTGCATCAATATTATTAAAAATATGATGATTAATTTTATTAGCTGTTTCACTAATAATCTCAAATGAAACATATGGTAATTGAACTAATTCTATCAAAGCATGGCTTTCTCCTTCCCAGTCATCAGAATAATTACAAACTGAAGCAAGTTTTTTCCAAAGATCATTTTTTTCAGATTCTAATAAATTATTTTTTAAATACTCTCGGATATAATATTTAACCTTTTCATATTCTTTATATTCTTCAAATATTTCTATAATATACTTATATGTTTTTGGGAATTTACTTGCTATGTATTCCAATGTACCTAATTCATTTTCAAACTCCTCTATTGTTTTTATTCTGCTTGATATTGATTTAAATTTTTTCTCAATATGATGCATTAAGCCACTTGATAAATTAGACTGTGATGTTGTACCAAACTCCATTAGCAATTTTCTGTCAGCATAAATTTTAATTTTTTCAGGATAAACTTCTAACTCTCCTTTGCCATAGATAGCTGCCGCTAGAGGTAAACTTATAATTTCATCACTTGTGTCATCATTTATCACATCAATAAATGAAGATTGTTTTAATTCCTCTATTGCTCTTTGTACTTCAATTTTTTCATTTTCAGGTCTCCATAGTACAGCTTCTATTGCAATCTTTGGTATCATTGAATTCCAACTACATAATGTTAGAAAAACTCTTTTGGCGGATGGAGAAAGGTTGTTAAATGTTCTTTTGAATAGTGCATCTAGAATTCTTTCTTGTTCAGTAACAATTCTTTTTATTGAACCTATTTTCCTATTTTTAGCAACTTCTCCTAGTAAGATTTTAATTATGTATGGATGGCCTGAAGATTCATTGATTAATTCTTCAATAAATGAATTGCTCAAAATATCACTAATATTTAATTTATTGGATGTTATGCTAATTAATTCTCTGCATTCCTCTTCACTCATACCCTGAACTTCAATTGGATAGTCTGCTTTAAAGTTTCTACTAAGTCGTGAAGTTATCAATATTTTATTAGGGTTCCTTATGTATGTATTTATCCATTCAAATACTTCAATAGGATTAGTTAATGTTTCGAAATTATCAAAAACATAAAGTGTTTTTCCGTTAGAGTTTTTTGTCAAATCTTTTGAAAATCTATCCAGCTTATCGTTGATCTTTTCATGTGGATACATTAATTCACAATAATCGTTAGCTATATCATTAATGTTAAGGACTTTTGTTTGTACTTGTTTAGGTCCATCTATTAATAAGTCAATATCTCTAGCACTAAACCATAATATGAATTCAAACCTATTATTGTTTGTTGCTATCTTTTCAATTAAGTTTATTGCTAATGATGTTTTGCCAATTCCTCCCTTGCCTAGTAAAGTTATTATTGGAAACCTATCATCACTCAGTAAAACTTTTTCAAGTTCATCTTCAAGGTTTTGTCTATTCACATAAAAATCAGTAGCTTTTGGCAAATTAGTAAAGCAATCACCAATTACCTCTAATTCATTTGTTCCTTCTGTGTGACTCATTGGTAATTGTGAAATAGGATCAAAATACATATTTGCATTACAATATATACGCTCGTCTGATATATATGATAATGCTTCAAATTTATCTTTTTTCAGGTTTCCATTTGTTATCCAAAAGTCGGTAAGTTCAGAATTTGAATAGATTAGTTTTAGTTGTCTTGGTTTATTTAAGAAAACATAAACACCATTTTCAAGATTATGAATATCTTCTTTTTTGAGATAATCAAAGACTAGACTCTTATTACTTATAGTACTCACACGATATTTACCTGAAAGATTTCTATATAAATAGCACCAATTTCTTTGAAACAAAGTGAAATTGTTGATTATTAAATTAATTGAATTTTCTAATTTAACACATGCTCTAGAGCATGTTTCTACTTTTGGCGCACCATGTCCTTTGGTTTTATTTCGTAGGTAACTGAAATTTTGAAACCAATTTCTTAATGCACTTTTTGAATTTATTTTATTGACCTCATGACCAAATATTTCTATACATTCTAATAAAAGTTTTTGACTTTCAAACTGCCAATCTCCCTCCGATGCTTTTTTAGTTAGCTCTTTATATTCAAAATCAATAATAGTAGATGTCAAAATTTGTGCTGAAGGACCAGTTAATATTTCATCAATAGTTTTGCTAAAATCACCAATTGAATTTGCTCTAATCAAATTGTACTCAAATCTATATCTAGTTCTATCTTTATCGTCATTAATTGTTGAGACCATAAATAGTGTAATTATTTTAGTAATAAATTCACCATAATTCATTAAATCATAAAAATATGCTAAATCAGATTCGTCTTTTGAAGATTCTAATCTAGAATTCATTTTATCTAACATTACATTATCCCTCATAATATCTTATATTTTGTTTCAATTGTTTTTAAACTGCTATCAATATTTTAAAAGCAAATTTTGTTGATTCCTTATATCTAATATTCCCACTCACCGTGACTTACCGGCAAACGATTTAATTCGTCTTTATAGAGCTTCCATTTAGGTAGGTTTTTATCCAAATGAGCTAAAAAATTAATGTTGTGATGTCTTTCTATTAAATGTGTCATTTCGTGGACTATAATGTACTCTAAACAATTATGTGGTTTCTTTGCTAGTTCCAAATTAATCCAAATTCTCTTTTGTTCAATGTTGCAAGTTCCCCACTTAGTTTTCATTTGTTTAACTCCCCAATCTGAAACTGATACTCCAATTATTGGTTCCCATTTTTCTATGAGCTGTGGTATATGATTTTTTAATTGTTTCCGATACCATTCATTAATGCAATTTTGTCTTTGCTCTACCGTTGCATTTGGTCTGATGAATAAATCGATGTATGTTTTTGTTTTTATTTCTACTCTTGGTGGCGCATTTTGTTCTGTTACTCGCAACAAATATCTTTTTCCTTCGAAATAATGACTTTCTCTTTGTTCAAATACTCTTGGCATTTGTCTGTCTTGCATTTCAAATTTTCGTTGGTTCTTTTTTATCCAGGCTAATTTTGAAATCGCAAATAATTTAACAGCTTCATCATCGACATTTAAAGGTGCTGCAATTCGTACCCGACCCGTTGGTGGATAAACAGAAAGGTGCATATTTTTTATGCTCTTTCTAATTACATCAATGGAAAAATTACTTACCTCTATGTGGTGCATCTTAATATTCTTTTTGTTCTGAAACTATATCAAATACTTTACTCAACATCAATACATCATTAATGCCATTGCTTATTAATACTTGCCTAATCGCTATTTCTACTTTTTTTCTTTTGATGAAAGTACCGCGCCAATCATCATCTTTAGTTTCTCGAATTTGCTGGTCTAATTCGTTTGCCAGTTCTACGTTTTTATCCAAATTGTCATACAATGCTTGTTTTGGTTTTGTGTCAATAGTGGCTGGATAGGTTTTTGTAGTATTAGGTTGAATGCTTCGTGCTAACTCTTCATATTCTTTTAACAGTTCTTCATACGATATTGCTCCTTCTTTTCTCAATCGGATTAACTCTACCAACAAAACACTCATTTTTTCATAATATGCCGGATTGATTGGCATTTCCTGAATGATTGTTTTTCGCATATTGTTTTCAATCGTTTCACTCATTGCACCTCTGTTTCCTTTGATACTACTAGGAAGTTTATCAGTTGCTTCTTCAATACCATTATCAACTATCAATTGTAAAAGTGTTGCTTCTCCTAAATTAGACAATACACGACTTGGATCTGCTGTTAAATACATATCCAACATTTGGCGCATATCGGGTTCATACTTCTTCAAATCGATATAATCAGAAGAATAATGCTTGATACTGTTTCTTAATTCGGCATAGTAGTTTACTTTGTCTTTGATTTTATCGGCTTCTACTTGAGTGTAACCCGCTTCAATTATTTCTGAAGCAATGTTATTGTATGCTCTAATTAAGGCAACCACCAATTTATACAAAGTCAAACGTTTTTGTTCGTTGTCTTTTAAGTCGTCTTTGTTTGTTGGGTCACCGCAGAAATAGTGGTAATACTGTTCTAGTTGTTTTGGTGCCGGAATGTCTAAACACAATTGGTGTAAGGCTTCAACGGCATCTTCCAAACGCTCTTTGGCTTTTTCTAATCTATCGGTAAGTAATCCTTTTACATCATCAATATCATATTCATCAAACGCATCGGATGTATAATCTGAAATTGATTTGTTTAAGTTTTCTAATAGGTTTTTATAATCAACTATATATCCAAACTCTTTGTAATATGGGTCATTTTCTTCTTCTTTTCCTAATCTATTGGTTCTGCAAATTGCCTGAAATAAATTATGATCTTGCATTTTTTTGTCGATGTACAAATAAGTGCAATGTATCGCATCAAAACCCGTAAGTAATTTAGCTACAACTATAAGCAATTGCATATTTGCAGGTTCTTCTTTGAATTTCTTTTTAGCGAATTTTTCAAATAATTCAGTATCTTTAAAATCATACTCTTTAAGCATTTTTTGATATATTTCAAACTGCTCTTTCTTTTCGGTTTCTCCAGCACCTGTTTCTTCTATTTTTATGCTGTTTTCATTTGGAATATAACTGGTTATTATAGCACATTTTTTTATACTGAAAGACTGGAATATTTCATAATAACGGCACGCTTCATAAATATCATTGGCTACCAAAATAGCATTCCCTCTACCATCTTTTAACCTTGGTTTTGTTATGAAATCCTTTTTGATATCAAATACTATTTTTTCTAAACGACTTTTAGTACTTAAAACCTTTTGCATCGTACCCCATTTTTGTTTGAGTTCCGCTTTGGGAATATCGTTCATTCCGTGCGTTACAATTGCAAACCATTCATCAATGCCTTTTTGGTCAAAAACGTGTTGGTCCACATCACGCGCTTCGTATAATAAATCTAATACCACACCATCTCTAACCGCTTCGTCAAACTTATAGGAATGAATGTATCTACCAAAAATTTCTAAACTTTTTTTCTTGTCTTTTTTCAATAAAGGTGTACCTGTAAAACCAATAAAAATCGAATTATCAGGCAAAATTGTTTTCATAGCACTATGTAAATCACCACTTTGAGTTCTGTGACACTCATCTATGAAAACAATAAAATCTCCTTTGGGTTGAAAATCTTTTGAAATTTTTAGTTCTTCAATAAATTCATCGGTTGCATTGTCTTCTTTACCGCCAAACTTATGAACCAAACTGCAAAGCAGCCTTGGTGAAGTATTGTTGAGTTTTGAAATTAAATCCGCACCGCTTTTAGTTCTTGTAATTTTTTCGCCAACTCCAAGAAAAACACCTTCAATTTGTTCGTCTAAATCTGTTCGGTCTGTAACTATTAATACTCTAGCTTTTGGTTTGTTTTCTAAAATCCATTTTGTTAACCAAACCATTGTTAAACTTTTGCCACTTCCTTGCGTATGCCAAATAATACCGCCTTCTTTTTTTGCGATGTATTTTTGTGCTTCTTTTATCCCAAAATATTGATTTGGACGGCATAGTTTTTTTGTTCCGTGGTCGAATATTACAAAATCGTGAACTATTTCTAGCAATCGTTCTCTGTTGCAAAACTGTTGGATGTGTTTGTCTAATAGGATAACATTAGGATCATAAACATCATTATCTTCTTTCCATTTGAGGAAATATTTTTCTTCTGTCTTGGTTGTACCATAATACAAACCATTGCTGTCATTACCGGCTAAAACAAATTGTATGGTTGTGAAAAATGACTTATTGAATAAATGAAGTTGGTTGCTTAAGTTTTGTCTAATTCCTTCACTGGCCGAAACACTTGCTTTTTTTAATTCTAAAACTCCAATTGCGATACCATTGATGTAGATTACAATATCTGGTCTGCGTTCTTTAGCTCCTCTAATAGTTACTTCTTCGGCAATGGCAAAATTATTATTCAATGGAAATTCCCAATCAATAAAGTCAACGTGCTCTGGTCGTTTGATGGCTTCTACTTTTTTGGAAGTACCATAACGTAATAAGGAATAGACTTCTTTATTAGCAGTAAAAAGGTCGTCGTTAGAATTTATAGTTGCCTCTTTTTTCAAAGCAAATATTGCTTTGTTTATCAGCTCCATACTATACTTTTTAGTGCCTTGAAGGTATTTACGCAACTCTTCTTCTTCGATATTACTATTACCGTCTCTTTCTTCCCAATTACCCAAATAATCGTATTTCAAAGTTTCTTGAAACCATTTCACAATACGGTTTTGTGTTGCTCTTTCTATTTGTCCTACTTTACTCATTGGTCTATCGGTTTATTATTGCGGAAATTCTATCAAGAAAATTCACTTCTTCAGTACTAATTTTTTCATCTGTTAAATTGGAATAATCAATTCCCTCAACTACAAATTGAATGTTGTTCTTTTCTTCAGCATATAAACTATTTGCTTTGTTTCGTTCTTGTCTATAACTATCAAACTCCCTTGAAAATGGATATAACAAACCACCAGCCACAACATTTTTACTTTGTTTAAAATAAGTAATATAGGTGTGTATTTGAAAAAAGTCTGCTCGATCATAGTCAAAATAAACAAATTCCATTCGTTTGTATTTTGCATCCCAAACCATTACATCATTTCCTTTTTCTAAAACAATATCAGGTATAAGAGTTCTGCTAAAATCTTTGTTTTTGTATGTTGTAATTTTATCATTTCTAATTATCCAACCGTCTTTTAAGAACCGTCTTTTTAAAATTGCCCTTAAATACATTTCCCATATTTCAGCAACATCAATAAAAAAACTTAATCCCTGTTTGTTTTTATCTTCATTATTACCAAAATTCTTTTTCTTTATTATATCCCAAGATAAATCTACAATTGGTTTATAAGATAAATAAATATCTCGATACTGTATTTTATTATAATCGTTTTCAGAGACATAACCGCTATCTATTTTTGATGTATATAGCTGCTCTATAGCATTTTTAGAACTCATTGATATCATTTCATTTGTTAAATGATACTCTGATTTCAACATTCTATGCGCATTTTTTAAAATGTTTGTAATTGTTTTATTAGGTGTTTTCTCGTGGTACTTACTGATAATTTTTTCTTCTGTGTAAATTGGTAATATTGATTTTCTGATGTCTAATTTTCCAATTATAGTAGCTCCTTTTTGAAACTTGATGCTGTTGTTTTTAGGAATTCCGTGTTTATTGGCTTTAGATAAAAGATTTAACCACAAAAAAGAAATTAATTTTTTTATGAGATACTGGTATTCTTTTTGCTTTTCTAAATTGTTGTTTGAATGTGGAAGTCTGATATTATACACTTCTTCCAGCATCATAAAAAGTTGAGTATTCCCAAATCTGGGATTGATGGCTATTTTGTATTTTAAATTGTTAAACTCAAAAACCGCTTCACCAATAAATCTGCCCGCATACCATTGCGCATCACGATAATTAAAGTATGCAATTTCTTCTTCATGTTCTTTAGTCTTTTTGCCAAAACTAAAAATATTTAGGTTGTTTTTTTTAGATATAAAATATTGAATTGCTTCGCCGTGTCCTTCCTGATTTTTAAAGGAACAACAATCGTTAGCTTGTAATATTATGGTTTCTAAACTCACTACTATTATTGATTGTAAATGACTTTTAACTCTTTTAATATTTCATTTTGAACTTCTAATTCCATATTACCTAGAAATGAAACTAACATTGGTTCTAATGAAATTTTCCATAAAATATTGGTAGCACCATCACCTCTATACAACTGATATTTTAACGATTTGTAACCTCCAATTTCTTTGTAGCTTCTGTAAATCTCCACAATTTCTGCAAAAAAAGTGTGTCCAATTTGGTATTGTTTTCCTAGTTCAGGTATTGAAGAAATTTTGCGGTTCAATTGAGTAGCGTTTCTTATAAATCTATTCATTTCCTCTTCCATTCTTAAGTTAGCACCCAAGGTTCTGTTTTTGTGATGAATGATGTTCCTCAATGTATTTTCATTATAACCATAGAAAAACCATAGAAATCTTCTGCGTAAAGCAAAATCTATTCTTTCTAATGAGAAATCAATTTCGTTCATTGTGCCAATAACATACAGATTTCTTGGAATTGTAAGTTCTAAATCCCCAACACCTGCTTGAATGGGTTGATCTCTATTTTCTAAAGCTGAAAAAACTTCCCCAAATAATCTAGATAAATCAATTCTATTAATCTCATCAAGGATTAATACGTGTGGCATATCCTCGTTTGGTGTAGATCCTAAATCGGATTTTGCTTTCTCACAAATCTTAAAAAGTGTACCTGGTGTTTTTTGGGTATTACCGTCTTTTAATTGATAACCAGCAATAAAATCTTCGTAGGTATAATTAGGATGTAATTGTAGATGGTGAATTCTATTTTTAGTTACATCTGGTTTCTCTCTGAAAAAGGTTGTTACATTTACTTTATTTTTGAGATAAGCATAGGTAATTAAAGCATCAGCCAAGTGCTTTGCTGTAAATGTTTTGCTTGTTCCCGGAGGACCATATAAAATTATTGCTTTTTTGTATTGTAACCCTTGAACCTCTGAAAAACCTTCCTCAGTTAAAGAATAATTCCAAATTCTAGCATAGTCAAATTCATAAAAATCAAAATTAGGATTTGTTAATGCTCCTAGTTCTTTTCTGATTAATAGAATTTTATCATCTGTGTTTAGATTTTCATCAATTTTTTGAGCTTCGGATAATAAACCCCAAAATGAAATAAGGATTTGATTTTTGTGATTTTCAGACGCTATTCTTTCATAATTATCAGGATTACCAGCATACGTAAGAATATTTGTTACGGCTAAACTTTTTTCCTGTAATTCAGCTTTAAACGTATCTGGTAAAATATAGGTTGTGTTTTCTGTACCATATTTTTGGAACAAGCATATATATTCAATCCAGTTTTTAGCATCCTGAACTGTTGTAATTTCACCAAGAACAATTTTTTGTCTTATGAAACGAATTAGAATTAAAATAAATTTAATTTCTTCGTATTTATTGTTTGTATGCCATTGTCCAGCGCTTCCAAAACCAACAGGATAAATATTATCTACTAATTCTTCTTCTGATAGATTAGTAATTCTTTTTACATATCCTTTTTTTGTTGGAATTCTTATATCGTCAACCGCAAAAGACCACAACCATTCTGCGTGTGCAAAAACCAATCGAGTGGGTAAATCCGAATTTTTAAATTGATCGGTTACTTTTGCATCAAAACTACCGTTGGTATCATTGTAATTTTCAATATAATTAAAGAAACATCCTTTAATGGTACTATCGTTTAGAATATCCGCGTGAGTACTTAAAATGCTATTCTTATTTATTAAAAACTCTTGGATAAATTTATCATAGCATTGATAAATATCTTCGGCGTGGTTTTGTTTCATTTCAATCTATTTTTACTTTTTGTAAAATCATATTAATTCTATTTTGCACAATATTTGTTATCTATATTTTATATAATCTCTTATACCAATTAATCCAAATATCTAATAAAGTATCATTGACTTTACAAACCGCATCTATAACTTCATTAGAATCGAGTACTGAAAATTTTATGTTGTCATTTATCAAATCTTTATATTGATTTATTGATTTGTCTAGTGCTTTATTATCTGGATGTTTGACTACAGAAAAATAAACTTCTTTAAATTTTCCTTGATTTTCAAGGGCAAAGCCCAATAACTGATTACGCCAAAGTTGGTTCATTCCTCCTTTAAACGGGCAGGATTCATGTTTAGAATGATTGATGAAAAATGATTGATTTGCTTCTGTAAAATTCCAATATTCGTATTTACTTCCACTATGGTAGTAACACATATCTTTATTTTTTAAAATTTCAGAATACGATTTAGTGCAGTCGTGCGTTGTTTTTCTGCCTTTACTTTTTGAACCACCACATTCTGTAAACTCTTTTTCTGTCAATTTGTGTTCGATAAGCCATAAGCATAATTCATTTTTTTTGTTATAATAAGCTATTCCTACATCTGAATCAGTACCCGCTACAGCAGTATGGTCGCCTAGAAGACCTTTATCAGTGTTTGTGTTACCATCCCAAAATTCGATGCGAAAACCATTGTCAAGCTCTTCTGTGGCTAAACGTGCAAAATCTGATTTCAACTCTTTAAAAACTTCATTTACTTTTATATTTAACAGGATAGGTAAAAAAAGATTGATGTTTGCGGCTTGCGAGCTTGCCATATGGTTAAAATACTCGTGCATCTTGAAATTAAACTTTCTTTTATGCTCTAGTAAATGACTGATAATTTCGGGATAAAGTATAGGATATTTTTTAAATTCTGTTTCGGGCAAAATTGCGTCATATTCATATTTTGTTATATTCCCTTTTTTATCAGCTCTCTCATATCCACCTGCCTCTTTAGTAATATTATTCCATTTCCAATTAATTAAATGCACATACATTTCTTCCTGAAAAGTTGTTAACGAGCCTGGCAGCTTATAATCTATTCCTTTTATAGTTTTCACTTTCATAACAGCATTATTTTACCAGTTAAAAATTTACAAATCACTTACTCGATATTTTTACAATTTATATTTTTCAATTATATCTTTAATAATACTTACAGAAATTTTTGAGTCCAAATTATGAGCTTCCTTTCTTAATTCTTCAATATCCTGTTCGATTTCTTCAATTCTACATCTGTCTAATGGAACATCATTTATCAAATAATCAAGTTTTTGATCTCGATCCTCTATGGTTTTAGCATTTAAAACTCCTTCTATAGCTCTTTTTACGTCTTCTAAATTCATACTAATCTAATTTTTCCAGTTAATAAATTTTGCATCATTCCTAATTTTAACTTTTTGTATTTGTCCAATTTGGTTTCTAATGCGGTTATCTCTACATCCATATCAGAAAGAATAGTGGCGATATTTACTTGCTCTTCAAATTTAGGAGGGAATGGAATATCAAAAACTTGAAAAGTTGGGAGTCTTAAAGAATCAACAGTTGCCTTTACTGAATTTTGCATTGCGTGGTTTCCAAAATATTCGGAAATATAACGGTAAATATATTTGCCAAAATATCCTTCTTTGAAATCACTTATTTTATAAACTCTTTGATGATAATCAAATTTTCCATTTATGTAATGAAATATCTTCCCGATATTACCTTCTCCAGGAATCAAAATCGCCTCACCATCAAATGAATATGTATTAATTCTTTCGATTGATTGTGAACGTACAAAAAACGGATATTGTCCATTTTCAACTTTATCTTGGTTATTTTGTTTCCCCGTATATATTTCTGAAATATCACCTAACTTCTTTATAACCCAATTTTCTTTTGGTTGGAGCAATTTTTGCATTGCACCTTGCTTGATATTTCGTTTTTTGGCAACGAGTTTTTCTAATCCATTTATTAAATTAATTGTATCGGATAAAGTTTTAGCAATTGCAATTTGTTCACTAATATTCTGTGGAATAGCCACTGACATTTTGTTTACAATTGTTATGTAAATGTGTTTTATAGTTGAACCACCAGCATTATCAATCATTATTTTTTGATAATAACTATCTTCTAATAGTAATTTTAAAAACAATGGATATACTTTTTCGTTTGGTTTTATTATTGCTACCGACTGGTTTATACATATTTTTTCATCCTCAACTAATGCTAATCTACCGAGAGAACCGTCTTTAGTTAAAAGAATATTATTTTTTTTTGGTCTGCTTTTATCCGACAGAAGATATTTGTATGCCTCTTCAGTCGTTCTTCTGGCCGTTTCATATTTTATTCTGCCATGATTGATATCGTTGGCAGTTATCATATATACACCATCTAAAACAGTAGGCATTGGATTAGTAAATCCGTATGAAATAAATGAAAAATAATGTTGTAAATCTTTACATTCCCAGTCTATTGGTATTATACCAACATCTGAATTCTTATAACCTTCTCTTATTTCCATACAAATCCCATTTTTTGAAGGTGAGCAGTTACTTTGCTTTCTAAATCGGCAACATCCTTGGTTTGTTTTGGTAATGGCGTTTCGTAAAGTTCCATTAATTCTTTTATACGACCAGTAAGGCGCTGACTTATGCGTTCCATTTCAGATTTTACACTTTTTTCAATAGCTGCCATCCATTTATCGTCAACCACCAATTGTTTAATTTCGTCAATGGTTAGTGTTTTGTATTTAGCTAATGCTATTTTATCTAATTCAGTAGTAGCGTCTTTAATTTTTTTGGTAAGTGCAACTTGATCTTCTATCAATTTTAAATAGGTTTTTAACACCGTAATTTCTTCGGTATTTTCTGTTTTTAGTTTTGGAGTGTCAATGGCTTTTAATCGTTTTTGAACAGTTCCTTTATTGATTTTATCAAAGTCGAAAAAAATGCCTTCTTCTATATTGTGTTCTTCTTCGAGCTCGGTTTGTATAGCTGCTAAAGTTTCCTTATCAGCTTCCATTTTTTGAAGTGCTGTTTTTTCTGGTAAAAAATAACGGTCAATCACTAGTGCTTTTGGCACCAAGTCGCAATCCCAACCTTTATCAGTTTCTAGGCCTGCTTTGTTTTTAACCAATATTCTATATGGTTCTGCTTTCCAACCGTCAACCGCGATGATATAAGTATCATCTTGCATTGTTTCGTTCCAATAGTTCATTACGTGTTGGTAAACATCGTATTTATCCATCAACGCTTTGCTGGTATAGTCGGTTAATATGGCTTCGGAGGTTGTATGAATTACTTTTTTTGGTTTGACTCCAGCAGTTAATTCTTTTAAGAAAATGGTTTTTTTGTTTTTCCAATCGTTAAAAAGTTTGTCCATTTCATTGCTGAACGATACAAATTCTGGATGATTGAAAATAGTTTGCTTTATTTCTTCTTTAGCAATTTTTAGGTCGCTGTAATTTGTCCTTTTGTTAGCAACAAATAATTCCTTTTTAAGAGAAGGATATACTTCCCAATATTGTTTTAAATCTTCAATATCCTCGTTTGGAATTCCTCCTAATAAATGTGCTTCGATATCTTGAATATCTTCTACTTCTTGATTGTCTATGTATCGTGGAATATTTAGATTGAAATCGTTTTTTGGGTCGCTAATTTCGGTAATGCTTACTAAACGACTGAACTTTGGCATTTCTGTTTGTTTATTAAAACCATCGGTAATTTTGTGGATGTCTTGTTCTCTTAAACGATTTTTGTTACCGTCTTTAAGAAACCCTTTACTAGCATCAACCATAAAAATTCCTTTTTCATCATCGGAAAGGTCTTTGGAGTTTTCAGCATTTTCCATATCTATCACAATCACGCATGCAGGAATACCTGTGCCATAAAACAAATTGGCAGGCAAGCCAATGATGCCTTTAATGTAGCCTTTTTGAATTAAGCTTTTTCTAATTTCAGCTTCGACATTACCACGAAATAAAACGCCGTGAGGTAAAATACAAGCCGCTTTACCGGTGCTTTTTAATGATTTTACGATGTGTAATAGGAATGCATAATCTCCATTTTTAGCAGGAGGAATTTTTCCTTCTTCAAAACGGTTGTAAATGTCATTTGTTGGGTCGAAGCCATCAGTCCAGTTTTTGGAAGAAAATGGAGGATTTGCAACAATGTAATCGAATGTTTTTAAATCGCCCAACTCATTTTTATGCAACGGATTTGAAATTGTACTTTGTCCTTTTTCGATTACTGCTTCTGGGTTGTTGTGCAAAATCATATTCATCCGTGCTAACGAAGCCGTAGTTGTTTCTTTTTCTTGCCCGTATAAGTTGACCTTCTTTTCAGTTTCGTCGGTTACTTTTAGCAATAAGGAGCCTGAGCCACAGGTTGGATCATAAACGGTTAATGTATCTTTATTACTTTTGTTCACTTCAAGCACACGAGCCAACACACGGCTTACTTCGGCAGGTGTATAAAATTCGCCTTTGCTTTTACCACTTTCAGAAGCAAAATGTCGCATCAGATATTCATAAGCATCACCCAATATATCATCGCCTTCAGCTCTGTTCTTGCTGAAGTCTAAAGCTGGATTTTCGAAAATAGTAATAAGCCCTGTTAGCTTATCGACCATTTCTTTTCCTTTACCTAACTTTTCTTCGTCCTGAAAACTGATTACATCAATTACGTTAATTAAATCATTTTCTTTAGCTAGTTTGGTAATTGCCATATCCATTTTTTCTCCAATATCCTTTTGCCCCTTTAGACTTTGCATATCTTTGAAACTACCGCCTTCTGGAATGAATATTAATGCGTTTGCATCATTTGAATATTTGTCGCTTACATATTTTACAAACAGTAAAACCAACACGTAATCTTTGTATTGACTTGGTTCCATAGAACCTCTCAACTTGTCACAACTAGCCCAAAGTGAGCTATATAATTCGGATTTTTTAATTGCCATTCTGTGTTTTTAGTTTTACTAAATTTTACTTATAATTTAATTATTTCTTTGATGTGTACTTTTGTGCCGTCAGGACTTGGTTCTGTTCTAACTTTCAATCTGGATTCCTCTTTGATATTTTCTTTCCCAACGGCAATTGGATGAATATAAATTGGTGTAGAACTATTGTCTGGTTTAAATGTTCCCCAACCATTTTCAGCTATTCTGATTACAGTTCCTTCTAACCATTCACTATCGGTTGAAGATGTTTGATTCTCATTACTATCTACCCAAAAGCTTTTGTTAATTGAACTATCATTATTATCTTTTATATAGTTATCATACCAAACGAATAGGTCGCAAACTACAAAAGTTAATTGATATAATAAATATGGTGTTTTTGTACTTTTTCTATACTCCTGATAATCCATGTTTGCTGCTGGATCAACAGCAGAAGTATGTGAAGCTGCTCCTGTTATAAAAATAAGATTTTTAATGTTTTCAGCCATTATTTTAGAAAAGTGTGCCTTATTGCATTTTACATTTAGACGGTTTGTTTTTTCACCGGCTAAAAACAAACTTGATTCTGCCAAATTTACTTGGCCTTTTTCATTTATGCATTTTTCGTGCAAAATATTATATTTGGCAGCATCTCTAAAAACATATTCAATATACATCCTTAATTGTGTAAAATACAGTGATGGTTCCAGGTCATTTGAATAAGTTTGAATAGACTTGAATATACTTACTAAATTATTTATGTCCTCATGTGGAACATTAATTTTGTTAGCAATTTGGAAAACGTGCTTGTGCTGTAATTGAATTTGAGAATTTTCAAGATTATCTATTTCAATTTTGATATCTTGTAACAACTCTTTTTCGTGCAAGGTTTTTGTATAATATATTAATTCAGGTCTACCAAATTTATAATTTTCTTGATATACAGAAATCTGTTCAAGGAAGTCCTCATCACTTAAGTTTTTAGGATGCCCTGTATAAACAAACCAAGGTATGACTCTGCTCGACATTAATCCACTCAATGTTTTTAAAGAATAGTATAATCCTGAATTAGTTTCTTTACCTTCATCAGCATCCGATTTTTTGAAACCAAAGGCATCTAAAATAACTGCTTGAAATTCAAAACTAGAATCTTTTTGCAACATCTCAATTCCTTCTGTATGGTATTTTACACCAACTAATTCAATATTTCCCATTTTAGCCATTTTTTTGATTGCTTCCAATGAAGCATCAGTATGTCTATCATCTATCAATAAAACTTTATAACTCATAAAACAATTTGTAATTAAATTGAACACCTACCTCAAAAGTATAACCACCTGCTTCCTCTACGGTGTAATTATTTTGAAAAACTTTACCATTATTACGTTCTGTTAAAACTTTAATAATGTGACCTCCTTTTCCTGAATTAGACGAAGAACCTGCTTTACCACCATCTGCAAAATAATCTAATTCACTTATTTTTGATGGCTTACCATTATTTAAAATTGCAATTGAAATAATCTCTTTTTTAGAATCTAATGACAACTCAATTTTAATTTTGTTGATTTGACTAGACTCACCGAAACCACCATGTCTTGCAGCATTTTCAAAAATGTTCGTAAAAATTCTATTCAAGTCGTTTTTGTTTACCAAAACAACTAAATCAATAATATCAAAATCAATCTTAATTTTTTCAATATCAGAATAATCTATTTCGAATAAATTACCATTATTTCCTAATTGTTGTTCACAGAAATCTTTGAGAAAAACAAGTATATCAATATCTTCTTTTATAGAAACATTATCTGAAGTATCATATAAATCTGATAATATTACAGCCAACTTTTGAACGCTATTATAAATCTCTTTAATTGAAGAAACCATAGTTGTATTACTTTCTTCATCAATAATATGATTGAAAAATTGAGGATTAGCGTCTGCATACATTTCCAAAGCAATAACCTGACCTTTTAAATTCAATAATTCACCATTACGAAGATCATGTAATTTCCATTGGAAATCATTCATTCGTTCTTTAAGTAATGCGTCTATTGTATTTTGAAGTTGAAAAGCTTCAATTTTACCCTTATCAAATTGAATTTTGGCACCTTCAGCTAATGCCTTTTGTCGTATAATAGACTCTTGAGTACTTAAATCTGGGACAATTACTTTTATTTTTAAAATATCTTGTCTTGACAATGATGGCATCGTAGAACCCACTGAAAATGATTCTGCCTGTTTTGCAACATAATCCGTATTTAATTGCAAAATTAAATATGACAAATCAATTCTATCATTTGATATAGATAATGCTTCTATGTCAGGAGAAATAAATACAGGATTATCAACACTTGCATCACAAAAACTAGGTTTCAGTTTGTTGAATCTTTTAGATAATAACAATGCAGGTTTTACAATCTTGTAAAAAGCTCTATTTACATCAATTTTAGTAAGACTATCCAAAGAAATCTGATACAAAAATGTATTATCAGACAAATCAGAAATTCTAACAACTCGTCCAAAATCATTTTCAGTTCTAATCTTTGGAACTGAAACTAACAAGTCATTCAACTCTACTAATTTTGAATCTTCTGGAATTTGAAAATCATCTGTATTAGATAAATATCTAGGTATATTTAAGTTATAATCATTTTCAACTATTTCCTCTTTTGAAATAGATTTTGAAAATTCAGGTACTTGAATTTGATTTGACCAAGTCTCAATTATTTTATTAACACCAACAGCTGTTAACTTATTTGTGAAATTATCTTTTACAAATTCTGAACTTGCATCAATAAGAAAAACACCATCACTACTTTCAATTTCACTTTTTTCTAAAACCATCATACAAGAAGGAATTCCTGTACCAAAATAAAGTTTACTTGGCAATCCAATGATCCCTTTTAAATAACCTCTTTGGATTAAATATTTTCTAATATTTAATTCACCACCACCTCTAAAAAGGACACCATGAGGAATAATCACAACAGCTTTACCTCCAACTTTTAAAGATTCTAAAACGTGTAATACAAAAGCTAAATCTGCATTATTATTTGAAGGAATCCCTGTATTTGAATTCCAACGATTGTAATAGTCAAATTCATTATTTCTATTCCAATTTTTAACCCCAAATGGAGGATTCGAAACTACATAATCAAACTTTTTCAATTGATTATCCTTTTCTAAAAATTTAGGATTATTTAAAACATCTCCTTCTAAAATTTCAAAAGTATCAATTCTATGAATAATCAAATTCATTTTAGCAACACTAACTAATTCATTAATGATTTCTTGACCAAAGAAATTAAAATGATTTTTATAATTTTCAGCAATAGAAATAAATGAATTACCATTTCCACATGTTGGATCATAAACTGATATGTTATCTTTAGTATCCTGTATATCTAATAATTTTGAAATTACTAGATTGACTTCTTTAGGTGTTGTCAAATCCAAGAACGACTTACCACTTAGCTCTGCAAACATTAAAACAATAGAGTCAAACAAATCTGCCCAAATGTGCGTCTTGTCTGAATTATTGAAATCAAAACTCTTATCTGATGAATGTATTAATCCTATCAAATCGCGAAGAGCTTCAACGTTAGTTCTACTATCTCTTACGATAGTAATGTTATTAAAATCATTGAAATCAATAACACCTTGAAGTGTTGGATGTAACTCAGCAATACTTACCAGCTTCTTATTAATTTCGTCTCCTAAATATGGATTATTAACTAATTCAATTAAAGAATCAAAATTCAATTCAACAGGAAGACTAAACTGAAAATCTTCATTCTTTTTAGTTTCCTCTGTTATAAACTTCAAAAACACAAAAGTCAATAAATAGTTTTTTAAACTACTCATTTCAATTATACCTCTAAATTGGTTTAACGAATTCCAAAAATAACTTTTCACTTTACTTGAAATATTTAACATAAACATTTGTTTTACTAATTACTTTGCAAATGTATGTTTGATTTGTGCAGTACATCTGCATTAATATTTATTTTTCATTTTATCGATTCTTTCCTTAACCTTTTCAACTAATGTTATTGGTTCTAAAACTTGCATTTTTTCTCCAAAAGATAGTATCAAAGTTTCAAGCTCATAATTTGGAATTAACTTTAAATGAACTTCAAAGTTATTTTCTGATTCTTTTATTTTTTGTGAGCCATGTAACGGCTTAGTTTTGATGTATGACATTAAATACTTATCTATTCTTAAAACAATATTTTCAGTTTTATCTGATGGGATTGTTACACCGACTACATCTTCAAAATATTCATTAAAATCAATATCTGTTTCAATATATTTTTGATTGTTTTCTTTTATATTTTCAATTCTGTCTAAAGCTAAATTTGAAATACTTTTATAATCTTTTGATTTCGCAAATAAAAACCATCGCATATTATATTGTTTCAAATAATATGGACTAACTGTAATAACTATTTCTTCATCTGAATTGAAACTTTTATAATTTATGTTTAATACTTTTTTATACAGTATTGCATTATAAAGGATTGGAATAAATTCTAATCCTTTTAAATATTCATTCTGTTCGAAACTTATTATAACGTCGTTCTTCTGCTTTAAATTAAATGTAGATTCTAATCTAGCATTTATTTCATTTATCCAATTGTACTGAGGTAATCCTTTAAATCTTTCTAATGTTAGCAAAGCTTCTTTTAGTTGATTCGCTTCTGTTTCATTCAGTGGTTGATTTGAGATAGAAAAATTTGAATCTTCATATTTATAAAAAACAGTCCTTCCATCTTTTACTTTTTTTAGCTCAATGTTCCAACCTTGTTCACTTTCCATAAATCGAATATCATCATAAAGTTGTCTTTTCTTTATGCCTTCCTCTTTTCCTGTATATTCATAAATTGATTTATTACATTCCTCTACAAGATCTTCTATAGCATAATTTCTTCCTAAATTACGGAAGCATTTATCTAAAGTATTATACCTAATTATAGCGTGTTTGTTAGTTGACAAAGGAAATTATTATGAAAAAATGATATTCCTACAAACATACGAAAAAGGAATGTAAAGAAAAATGAGGAAAAACGTAAACGGATGAAAAAAAAAGAAAATAAACTAACTGAAAATTTGATTACAAGTGAGACAAATAATAATTTAGCATTAAATAAAACAAACGATGGCCAAGAATTCTTATCCTTTGGCGAACCACGCACCGAGTATTCTGACTCCTCCGAACGAAACTTACAACAAGAAGGAGATACCAACGTTGATAGCAACAACCGCAGGAGTGTTCGTGCAATCTGGACAAAGTATAAAAATATCCAGTTCAAAGGAACTACCAAAATCAAAAACGCCGCAGTTATAGCTCAAATAATGAGAGAACTCGAAAACAAATTGGTAGAGCATGCGTTTATTCAAATCGATCAAAAAGGTAATTGATGCAACTAATAATTTAGCATCAAATTCAAATGATAATGAAATATATAAACAAATTCCACATAGAAACAACCAAGAGAACTCTAAAAAAATAGCCGAGTGGAAGAAATCGCTACTGCCATTAGAAACAGTTATCAAACAAATGCAAAAGAACTCAAAATATCCAGTTTATTATACTTATTAAATAAAAACGGTAAAATAAACAATGAAAAGCTCAACACAAGCATTAGAAACATTTTATCTGGAAAGAGAAAAATACGAAGCTCGTTTTTTTCAGATAAGACAAGAGGGAATACAGGCAGCAGAAGAATTATTTAAGCAACCAATATCGGACGAGGAGTTAGACAAACAAATAGCGGAGATGTTCGAGGTTCATGGACAAAAAAATCCGAACAAACCACGATGCAAGAAATAGCACTTGTTAAATATGCTATATAAAATGGAATTTGGTGAATAGAAAATCAAAAAAATACACCACAGAAGAACTCTCACAAATAGAAAAAATTGATATAGTCAATCGGGCCAACCAATCCCGCTCTTATCTAAAAACAATCTACAATACAGGCAATCACAAAATCGAGGATAACTATATCAATAACAACTATCCCGTTATCCTAGAACAAATCCTAAAAACCGGCCTTCTATATTCCCGTGTGCATTTTTGGTCTTGGTGTAAAGCACGTATTTGACTGCCATAATTTTTGCCAGCTAATTGGCAACGCCTACTCGGTTTTGCTTTTGCAATTTTATTACTCGTTAAAATCGACAAATAAATCGTTTTGTACTTGTTTAACTCCTGGAGCATTCCATGCAATCCGTCCAGTCTCACTTTTTTGGTGCCAAGAATCAACATGGCCTTTTAAGGTGACAACGTTATCAAAAACATATACCGCGATATCCTTGTTATTGATTGAACCATTGCGCTCAATGGCTATTTCAATGTCGTTTTGTTCGATTATGTCTTTGGATGAGTTTTTGACAGTAATATTGTTAGTGATTCCAATGATTCCAATCAGGTTGCTGATAGCATTTTTAGCGGCTTCTTTTTGGTAGTTCCATTTGAGTTCCCCACTTAAGAATACCCAACAATTTTCTACTATTGCAGTAACTTTTTCGGCAGGGATATCCCAATGCCATTTGAAAG
>JACMPO010000218.1 GCA_014377455.1 Flavobacterium sp. | reverse complement strand
TTTTCTTTTACTTTTTTTAATGATACCAATAGTATTGTAAAGGCCATAAAGAAAATTACATTTCAACCTGATTTGGTTTTGACCTTGAGCAAAGGCACTAGCTTTAGACCACATTATGCCGTTTTGCATTTACCCGAGTTGCACAGTAAATGGATGGCTTATGTTCACGATCCGTACCCTATTCATTATTATCCACGCCCTTATAATTGGATTGAAGTAAGTTACAAACAAAAGCAACAATTTTTTTTAGCAGTTTCGCAAAAAGCCAGACACAGTGCATTTCCTAGTTTGCTGTTGCAAGAGTGGATGGGAAGCTATTTTCACAACTTTAATAAAACAGCTGTTATAATTCCGCATCAAAATGCTAAATATGAAATAAAAAACAACGAGTTTCCAACCTACTTTGATGTATCAAAGTTTAATGTTTTACACGCAGGAAATTTGATGGTTCAGCGATCACCTAAAGGATTAATAGAAGGATTTAATTTGTTTTTGCAAAACAATCCAAAAGCCCGGAAGGAATCCCGACTTTTATTGTTAGGAAATGCCACCGATCATATTAAAATGTTGGGAGAGTACAAAAAAAACTGCCCTGAAATTTACATCAGCGACGGTCCTATCGCTTTTGATACCGTTTTTTTGATTCAAAAAAATGCGTCTGTTAATGTAATCTTAGAAGCAAAATCGGAAATTAGTCCATTTCTCCCAGCCAAGTTTCCGCATTGTGTAGCTGCGAATCAGGCAATCCTTTCCTTAGCACCCTATTATAGTGAAACCCGACGATTGTTGGGTGCTGATTACCCATATTGGTCCGAACAAGATGATAGTGCGTCAATAGCATCGATTATTGAAAAATTGTATCAATTATGGAAACAAAATCCAGATGACTTATTTTTAAATCGCAGAGATTTAGAAGATTATTTATCTGTTGATTATTTGAAAAATGTGATTGATGGGTTGAAAAATTTATAATTTAGAATGAAAGTACTTAAATTAAATTTTACCGATTTTTGGCCTAATTATGACAAGACTGACAATTATTTTTATAATTTGTTAAAAGTTGATTATGATTTGGTTATTGATGAAAATCCTGATGTTTTGTTTTATTCCAGTTTTGGACATGATTATTTGAATCACAAATGCACACGGATATTTTATACTGGCGAAAATATAAGACCTGATTTTACAGCCTGTGATTTTGCTTTTAGCTTTGATTATATTTCTAATACCAAACATTTTCGATTGCCTTTATATTCCATATATATTGACCATCACAATATGTTGCACGAATTGGAACGAAAAAAAACAATAAAGGAAACAACAAAAATATGGAAAGAAAAGACTAAGTTTTGTTGTATGGTAGTTTCAAACCCCAATTGCACTAAAAGAATTGACTTTTTTAAGCAATTGTCCAAATTCAAAAAAGTAGATTCTGGAGGTGGAGTATTGAATAATATTGGCGGTCGAGTGGACAACAAAATGGAATTTATTAAAGATTATAAATTTGTTATTTCTTTTGAAAATAGTGACCAAGATGGCTATACTAGTGAGAAAATTATGGAGCCAATTCTTCAGGATTGCATTCCTATTTACTGGGGAAATAAGTTGGTTGGTAACGATTTTAATTCACAAAGATTCATTGATTACAATCAATTTGAATCTGAAGAGGATTTGATAAAAAGGATTTTGGAAATAGATCAAAATGACACTTTAGCTATCGATATGATATTGCAACCTACTTTTAGTCCTGTTAAAACATCTCACGCGGAAGAACACAAGCAAGTTATAGAAATACTTAGTAGAATTGTCGAAAAAAATAAAAAACCAATTGCGATTCAATGGGTTAGGTATTTGCATAGCTTTAATTTGTTTTGCTCTAAAATAAAAAAAAGGGTTCTGGAATATTGAAATTTTAAAAATAAAAATAGTTGTAAATGAAAAAAAATCAAACAGTATTTTTTTTAGTCATACTCGATTTGGTGTATCGAAGATTTAAAGAATAAGGAGCAAATTCATAAACTCTTCAACAAGTAAATTAAAATAATTTTCAGGATATTGAATAAGTGAAAAATGGTTAGTATAAATAAATTTACAAATTTTAATCGGTTAGATATAAAAAATATTTTAATAGTGTTTCTTTATTTTTTTAAACGAATTTTAAAAATTAGGCCCAATCTTAAAGAACGAAGCTTATATGCATATTATAATTATTTAATAGACTTAAATGGAACCCTTTTGGAAGAAACAAAAGATGCATACATTACAAATTTTAAAAATAATTTCCATAAAATAATTAAACTCCGAAAAAATCCTTCCAGTGATTTTGAAGTTTTTAAACAAGTATATTCATTAAAAGAATATCTTCCAGTTGTCAATGCCTACAATGCTAATTTTAAAAATAAAAGCAACTATAGTCTCAATATTATTGATGCAGGCGCTAATATTGGGTTAACTTCATTATTTTTTACTGAATATTTTGAAAAATGTAATGCTATTAGTGTTGAGCCAGAAGTTGAGAATTTTAGAATTTTAGAATTCAATTTAGAGAGTGCTAAAAAAAGTAAAACAGTAACAATTAATGGAGCAATTTGGAGTTCAAATTGTAAAATTAAAATTATTAATGATTTTAGAGATACATCCAGCTGGTCTTTTCGAGTTGAAGAAACTGATGATACGTATGCCATAACTGCTTATTCCATAAATCAATTACTTGCAGATAATAATTTTGAAATCTTGGATATTTTAAAAATAGACATTGAAGGATCCGAAAAGCAGGTGTTTACTGATCCTAAGTCGAATTTAGAATTTTTGAAAATAACAAGATGTATCGCTATAGAAATTCACGATGAATTTAATTGTAGAGAAGAAATTTGTAACATTCTTACAGACTA
>JACMPO010000033.1 GCA_014377455.1 Flavobacterium sp. | reverse complement strand
GCCATGACTTACGTTGCGGCAGCCGTCGGAATGTTGGCTCAATTGCTTTATTATGTAAGTATGCTTTCGGGAAGACGGAATAATTAGTATTTCAATTTTTCTAAAAAAGCCTCTCAAAACAATTTTGAGAGGCTTTTTTTTAGAATTTCACATTTTATTAAATAATTTTTCAAACACTATACAAGTATTTTTTATTATTTTCTCAGCATTTTTTAAACCATTAATTCTAAAAATTTCTACGAATAAACTATTGTTTGAAAAACTTTAAATTGACTGGTTATTTGCGGTCTGACTAAGTGCCGAGATAAAATTAATTAGCAGAACACTCATGGTATGACTGACATTAACTTGCTTATTGTCAATAGTTTATGAGTTGAGTCATGCCATGAGTAAGTTTGTCCAAGCACTTGCCGTCTGACCGAATAAATAGCCTCGGTCAGACGGTAGTCAGACCGCTAATTCAGCAATCTCGTTTAATAAATTATCCGACAAATTAAGACTTTTCAGACACTATAGTTATTTCACTACGAAGAAAAATCTTGCTAACCCCGCTTGTAAAGCGAGGTTGTAGTCTAACCAAATATTATTTTGCAGAATGTTTTCATCATTTGGTGCGGTAGCCCGAAATCAAACTGGAAGAGAATGGATTGCGAGCTTTAAGAAAGCCAAAAAATGGATTTAATTTGAAGAAAAACTAATAAGTTATTTGGAAACCGTACATTATCGGCAAATTGTTACGAAAACCTCAAGTTATAATTAGTTTAATAAAATCTGACGAATACTTTCTTTTGGGGCAGTAGATTGTAATTCTATGTCTTTCAGAATTTTTTCATATCCCTTAATGAATTCAAAAAAATATTTACCATCCTTCAATTCACTCATATCAAACCTTCCACGGTAAGTTTGATTTCTTTTGCCTACATAATTTTTAGATATGATATTTCCTTCTTCGTCTTTTAGGACAATCAATAGATCCTCATTTCCAGTTTTTTCAATATTTATAACCATGATTAGCGTGTTGATACTCTGATACATCCCTACTTCAAAAGTTTTTGACTTCATTGGAGTTGGGTTTTTCTCTTCTGCATTTGAAGTGAAAGTAATACCTAAAAATAATGCAATTACGAGTGTTTTTAATAAATTTTTCATGTTCTTTTTTTGTTAAAATGTTTGATTTAAAATATGGTTACATAGAAATTTTAGTAATATTGTATAGGCAAATATGGTTTAAATAATTAGCGGCAAAAAACTACATCCATAAACAGCCTGTTTCAATATATCAAACCACAGTTTAGGTGATACATCATAAATTAAAAGCGTTCACACATAGAATAAGGCTTTTTGTCCAAAAAAACAAAGGAATTATTAAGAACCATACTTTAGGATGGCTGATATTTTGGGTAGTCGATTTTTGCTTTGCTTTTGCTAATAGAGGGGGGAATATCAATTTAGACTATCCTATAAATGTTATATTTTTCACTACATTTTTCTATCTCATTACCTATTTTGCTTTGCTACCCCATTTTTCCACTAACAGATTAAAAGCTATTTTTCTGGCCCTATTAATGTTAGTATCGTTTGTATTTTTAAAATACATTTTTACTGCTTTCGTATTTGATGGAAATCCAACAAGAAAAGGACTCACATTTGTAAGTTTTGAAGTATGGAGACTTTCAACTGCCACATTTTATGCAATCGCTTATTGGGTATATTTGCAGAGTTTGAAAGACCAAAAAATGAGGTACTTATCGGAAATCAAACTTATCGAAACGCAAGATGTCCTACTATCAACTGAAATAAAATTTCTAAAAGCTCAAATAAATCCTCACTTTTTATTCAATACGCTTAATTTCTTGTACGCAGAAACTTATAAACTTTCGCCTAAAGTCGGGGAAGGAATATTATTATTGACGGAAATCATGAGATATACCGTTCAATCTACTAATAATGAGGAAATAGCAATTGAAAAAGAAGCGGAGTTTTTACGAAAATATGTGGAAATACAACAATTGCGTTTTCACGATAGGCTTCAAATAGTGTTAAACATAAATATATTTTCACCCTCTGTTTCCATTCCACCTTTGATCATCCTTTCATTTGTTGAAAATGCGTTTAAATATGGGAAAATAAACGACCCCCATAATCCTTTGACTATAAAATTGGAAAGCAATCCCGAGTACATATACTTTTATTGTACAAATCTTAAAAACACTCATTTCCGAGATCCATCAACTGCCGTAGGAATAGAAAATATTAAAAGTCGCCTCAGTAAATATAGTGACAACTATGAATTAAGTATTAAAGATGAAAATTCAATCTATACAGTAACCCTTAAAATAAATCTCCTATTATGATTAAATGTATTATCGTGGATGATGAACCATCTGCTGTCGATATACTAAAAATTTATGTCGAGAAAATTCCGTATCTAAGTTTACAACTTGCTACAACCGATGCCATTGAAGCACTCACATTCATTCAAACAAATCAAACAGATTTGGTATTTTTAGATATTAATATGCCTGATATTTCTGGATTGGATTTTGCAAAATTGACCCAAAACAAAGCAAAGATTATTTTTACTACGGCTTATTCAGAATTTGCTCTGGATAGTTATAAATACAATGCCGTAGATTATCTAATGAAACCCGTTTCATTTGACAACTTTTTGAGAGCCAGTCAAAAATTATTAAATAATAATAATACTCCTCAAAACAAAGAACCAGTACCTGATGAGAAAGAACCGGTAGAGGATTATTTCTACGTAAAAACAGAACGTAAAGGAAAAATATCTAAAGTAATGTTTAAAGACATTTTATACGTTGAAAGCCTTAAAAATTACGTAGCTATCCACACAATTGACAAAGAACAAATCATTTCCCTTCTGACGATGAAAGAAATGGACGAGCGATTGCCCTTCAATGATTTTTTCAGGTGCCATAAATCGTTCATGGTTGCCTTGGACAAAATAAAAGCCGTTGATGGCAATGAAATAATTTTTCAGGAATTAAAAGACAAAGTGCCAATTGGTGCTACTTACAGGGATAGCTTTTTTCTCATGCTTAATCCTAAAATTTTATCTTCGAGATAATACGACAAAACCCCAATGATTTAGGGCAGCCGAACGGTAGATAAAATATCTAAAATTTAGCATTTTTGCAAAATAATATTTGGATAGATTCTTTTTATAAAACAAAGTTGTTTAAACTTTCTTGAATTCAAGTAGAGAATGCAAATTTTAAAGAAAAGCAATTTCCAAAGGAAGCCAAAATAAATTAGATTAGTATAGGTTTACTAAGTGCTAAAATAAAAAATCCACCCAAAAATGAGTGGATTTTTTGAAAGTCATATTACTAAAAAGCAATTTTCAATGGAAGCTAACTTGAATTGATATGGGTAGCAAAATACCCTTATTTACTTTGGATTTTTGTGAGTATTTTAGGTATAATTACGATAGTATATTCAGGAAAATTATTTTTAGTAGTCATTAGAATTACATAATGAACTTCTTTGATTCAGAGGAGTTCATTATTAGACCTCTTTCCTAAATAATATATAATTTTTCAAAGATTTAGATTTACAAGTCCGCAAACGATTAACCAAACTTGTGCAATATGATTTAAACGATTTCGATAGGTTTCTTTAACCATTCTAAAACACTTACATTTTC
>JACMPO010000217.1 GCA_014377455.1 Flavobacterium sp. | reverse complement strand
TTATTTTTTTAAAACTCCGTCAAAGTTTAAAACTTTGACGGAGTTAAAAAAAAGATGAAAGCCGAAAACTGAAATAGTAGGTAAATTATAAAAATACAATTCCTTCAATTACAAATAAATCTAAATAAAACCACACGAAAGGATTTGTTTGGTTGCGTCGGCTGGTATGAATAAACGTTGTTAAGATTTTTTTAATATATTTGAAGGAATTAATAAAGAAAAACAAAAACATTGGCTCATACACCCAAATTTGTAAAATTTCGTTGCTTTGTAGCGAATACATAATAGTTGTGATACATTTTAGGGAAAATCGTTCTAAATTAAAAACCAGAAACCAATTTAAATAAATAATATATGTCAAATTTTTATTGTGAATATTGTGGAACAAAAAGTTCAAGTATTGCAAGTTTAACAGCTAATTCTTGCCCTCGACATCCTTTGGAAAGCGGAAAAGGAAAACACAAATTGTACGAAGGAAGCGAAAAAACAAAGTATAGTTGTAAATATTGTGGAAATTCATCTTCAACAATTTTAAGTTTAACCGCAAATTCTTGTCCTCGTCATCCAAATGGGAGTGGAAAAGGAAAACACGCACCAACATTATAAATATAAAAAAATGAAATTTGATTTTTCTGAAATAGTAGATCTGAAAGGCATAACAAATGTCTACACAAATAATTTTCCAAAACCTTTATTAAAAAAGTCGTTAGAAGATTCAAAACTACCCGAAGATACACAAGTTCTGTATCTGTGGAAAAAATATAACTCTAATGAAGCATTAATTGTTACACCTGATTTAATTTCTTATATAAATGAAAATAAATATTCAATTATATTCCACTTAAATAAAATTTCAAAAGTTTATTTCCTTTCTAATTCAATATTTTATCTTCACGATTTAAAGGGCGAAAAATGTGGAATTATTCCTGCTCGTTTTTTTGGACTAGAGTCCCAAAATGTAATAACTGAGTTCAATCGTGAAGCTATAAGGGACTTTTTTAATTCAAGAATATCTACAGGCAACTTTAAATATGACGTAGACGAATTTTATGAAATTGCAATAAAAGAAATAGAAGACTTAGGGGACATAAATGAAATGGGAAAGTTAGAGCAAATTCAACAAGAAGAATATGCAGACAAAATAATTTCAATTTATGATGATTTTACAAACAAACACGGAAAATCTCAGCTATATTACTCTTTAGAGTTTTTTCTTGCGTTGGCTTTATCAATAAAAAAAGAAAACATCGAAGCTCTGAAAATTGTAGACAATATAATTGACAATTATAGTGAAGGCGCTGATTTAGAACTTTGGTATTTTGCAAAGGCAGAAATATTATCGGATACTTCTAAAATTTATGATTCAGCTATATATTTTAAAAAAGCTTATGATTTGACAAATGATACGCTAGAAAAATTAAACTATAAAAAACGAATTAACGAGTTAACGGAAAAGTTCAATATTAATTTTTCTGAATTACCAATTCAAGAAAGAAAATTAATTCTAATAAGTGATGATATTAAAAAAATACCCGCTAATTCTTTTATTGTACTTGATGAAAACAATTTGCCGCAAAATTTAATATTTCCAAATTCTCATCCCAAAAGCAAAGAATTATACATTGCACATCCATATTTAAAAGAATCATATCTTTCATTTTCAACTTATGAAACAAATTTATCAGCTGATAAATTTGATGAGTTTTTCTATTTTGTGCAATGTTTAGGAGCAAAAAAAATTACTTATAAAGTTCTTAAAGGAAATAATATTACCCAAAATAAATTAAAAAACATAAATGCCGATTTATCTTTGAGTATAGGAAAAGCGCCGATAAAGAATGAAGGAAATATTTCATTTGAAAAAGAAAACCAATATTCAACTCAACAAGAAACATCTAATGCACGAGCTAAAACACAAACATTTAATCCTGTAAAAGCACCATATATTCCAGATGATTTAATTTGGTATCCGCACGAGATAATCTGGCATAGATTATTTCAGCAGAGAATTAATGGAAATATATTAAATCACCACGAAATAATAAGTTCAAAAAATTCACTTTCAATAAATGAATCAGAAAAAGCAAGTTTAAAATTGGCATTTAAAAACTTTTTCGTCGATGCTAATATTAATGTTGGTCAACTAATTGAAGAAAACTTCAGCCAAAATGAATCAGTTGAATGGGAAATTGAAATAGAATTTGAATCTATTGAAAACTTAAAAGAAACTCATGTTTTAAAAGATTTAAAGCAAGATTTACCAAATGTTACAAATGATGTCGAGAAAGATTATCTTGAAGAAGTTAAGTACATGTTGGAAGATGATGGATTGGTTGATGATAAGGAAAGACGAATTTTGGAAAGATTTAGAGAAAGAAAAGGCTTATCTAAACAAAGAGCTATTGAATTAGAAGCTAGATTCAATACTATTGGAAATTTAGAGGAAAATGAAAAAGAGTATTTAGAAGAGTATAAAGAACTACTTAATGAAGGAGAAATCACAGAAAAAGAAAGACGTATATTAGATAGATTTGCTGTTCGACTAGAAATTGCAACAGAGAGGATTAAAGCATTAGAACTGTCGGTAAATAAATAATACCTGAGCGAATCCGCCCGCTCCCACACGAATACTTTCGCGTAAAAAGTTCATAATACAAAATTTAAAAAATGAGTAGAAATTACAAGTAGTGTTTAAGTGTAATGAATCAATTCAAAAAAGCACCTTGGGGATTAGTGGGGTAACGGAAAGAAAGCATTTCACTATTACGTGAATTCTAACTTAATAAATTAAAAATTATATGTTTGAAGCACTTTTCGATTTAGCGGTGAATAAAGATTCACGTAAATCAATCGTAATTTTACTATCAATTTTTTTCGAGTTTTTATGTTATGCGTCTTTAACATCATACTTATACGTGTTGTTAATCGGAAATTACGGCATAATAGAAATTACAAACTCAATAGAGTTGATAGACTATTTTTTACAAGGCAAATTTGTCATAGTCACAATCATTATTTCAATAATTTTTCTTTTTCATTTTGCTTTTACATCTTTTTTTGTAAATCATGTATCAAAATATTTTAGTGATCATACTAGAGACTCCTTGATTTCGATAGCTAAATTAAAAGATATAGATACAGAAAACTTTACAAAAGATTCGGCAATTTCAGTAATTACAAATATTCAAAGTCTCCAGACCGAGTCAACGCATGTTTTATTTTCATCACTTGATCTAATACTAGTAATTAAAGGAAAAGCTCATTTTAATGAAAAAAATAAAATCGAAGAAATTTTGAAGGGAATAAATAATGAAAAATATGAATTTTTACCAACCCTTACTTTTTTTAGGGTAGCGATAGTTTCGTTAATCATTTTTTCGCTTCAAATTTCTAATTTTTTTTCTACAAGTCCTTTTACATCCATCCTGATAATAGTTTTTTTTGGCTTTGCAATTTTAGTTTCTTTTATAATATGCGTATTTGTTAATTATTTAGAAATTAATTCTTCTGAGTTAGTTGATGCTATTGAAGGCCTTCGAAAATTTTTTAAATTGCATTCACTATAAAAACAAATGTTATCCCTACTTCCGCATGACTTCCTTCGTGAGGAGTGCTAAGGGAGTAATCAGTTTAAAATCTGAAAACTTCAAAAAACAACCAAAAAATATGACCTTAAGCTGGAATGAAATTAAAGAAAGAGCCATTCGTTTTTCTAAAGAATGGGCGGATACGGCCAATGAAGAAGCGGATGCAAAACCCTTTTTAGATGCTTTCTTTGATGTCTTTGGTATTACCCGAAAAAAGATAGGCACGTTTGAACACCGTGTAAAAAAACTTTCAGATGCCGATGGTTATATTGACCTGCTTTGGAAAGGCACTATATTAGTTGAAATGAAAAGCCGAGGCAAAAACCTCGACAAAGCCTTTCAGCAAGCCATTGATTATACCCACGGATTAAAACAAAACGAACTCCCAAAATACATCTTGGTTTGTGATTTTAATGTTTTCCGATTGTATGATACCGAGGAACAAAAAACAACCGAGTTCAAACTCGCCGATTTATACGGCAACGTGCAAAGCTTTGGTTACCTGCTTGGCTACCAAAAGAAAGTGTACAAAGAGCAAGATCCTGCCAACATCAAAGCGGCAGAGCTTATGGGTAAACTCCATGACCGCTTAGAAGAAATCGGTTACGTGGGACATCCTTTAGAAGTATACCTGGTGCGCCTACTTTTTTGTCTTTTTGCCGAAGACACTACCATTTTCAACAAACAACAATTGCAAGATTATATAGAGCAACGCACTGCCGAAGACGGTTCTGACCTCGCCGCTCGCATACAAGAACTCTTTCAGGTACTGAACACGCCCGTTGACAAACGATTTAAAAACCTCGACGAGCAACTCAATGATTTTCCTTATGTAAACGGTAAATTATTTGAAGAAGTGTTGCCTTC
>JACMPO010000216.1 GCA_014377455.1 Flavobacterium sp. | reverse complement strand
CGAAATATTACAAATTTTGTCTATATCATTACTAGATAAAACGGCTATAAATGAGTTACTTATGAAATCAGATTACAATAATGTCAATGAACTTGATTCTAACCAGCTGGCTTTCAGCTTATTTTAACAGGACACTAGTGATTTTAAATATATAAATCAATATTTGAAAGATGGTGTTTCCTTTTGGAAAAAATACAACATTCATCATCCATTCTTACTTGCAGAATACAGAGGTAACGGGAAGAAATATCATAAATTCTTTGCAAAACTAAACGTTGATCAAAGTTTTTCGAGCGAGATAGCATTTGTTGAATTAATTGGATTTCCAACAACTAGTATGGCAAAAAAAATAATAAACTATTTCGCGAATATTTACTTTCAGATGAAAACAGAAAACATTTGATAGAATTAGATAAAATACTTCTCGATAAAAATAAAGTAGTTTTTATAGCTTGGGGGTTAATTGAAGATTTTAAATATCTAAATCGAAAAATTGGACTTTTTGATAGGCTTGCAAGAATTGACAAAAGCATAATGAATATAGAAGACTTAAATCAGTATGAAAATATTTATATCCAAAAACATTTCTCCGATTCAATTAGTAATAATACTATTGAAAAAATGTCAAAAGCAATCCAATACTAGCGCTAGATTGGTTAATTACAAATTGGAAGAAGCTACAACACCCGATTCACCTGCACCAAATTCCACTCATGATACGATTCTTTAGTAGAAGAAATAATCACGCCACCGTAAGTGGCAGAATGAATGAATATGATTTCGCCTTCCAAGAATTCGACCATTATACGACCCTTGAGCAACAAAACCAAAGTAGCAAAGCAAGTCAGCAAACAAAAAAGCCAAAAGTGATTGTCTTTTTATACTCGTTGATTTTACACACTTTTAAAAACATCGACGGTATCAAATCCTATTCATAGCGAATTTAGGATGTCTTTTATTATGAACAATAGCAGTAAAAACGATGGTTTTACATTCCTCATCAATATAAAAATGAATGTTATAAGGAAATGTTTTTGGGTGAGCAATTCTAACCTTTTTGTAGCGTGGCGTATAGGCTGTAGGCATTTTTAAAACTTTTTCGATGGCTTTTTCAATGGCAAAAGCAAAGTCAACTTCTAATCCTTCTTTTTGTTCTTTGTACCAATTTTTTGCTTCTTGAATATCTGTAAGGACTTCGTCAAGATATTGAGAATTGTACACTAAATTTTGCGTTTTAATTCTTCCAAAAGACTTTCAATTGGTTTTAACCGTTCAGGATTTTCAGCAATAGCCTCTAATCGTCTATCAATTAAATCTTTTTCCCATTGTGGTAAATCTTGTTCAAGATTCTCAATATCCGGGTAGTTATTTTTTATCAAAGTCCAATCTTCAATTGGGACATAAACGCCTGTTTGGTTGCCAAAATTATCTTGTAATACTTGAAGTTTCATTGTTGTAATTATTTAGCGGTTTATATATTTATAATATGAAGTTTGAACAAAAATACAAAAAAAAGTAAAACCATCTTAATTTCCACACCGGAACACAATTGATACTCACTTCTACACTAGTTCCTTAAAAAAACCCGAAAAAGCATTAAAGTTGCTGATTTACAAAACTCTATTCACTTGCGCCAAATTCCTCTCATAATAAGATTCTTTGGTAGAAGAAATAATTACACCGCCGTGAGTGGCAGAATGAATGAATTTAATTTCGCCATCGAAAACTTCGACCACCATTCCCACGTGGTTTATTTGGCTACTTCCTCTGGTCTTAAAGAAAATTAAATCGCCTTTTTGGGCATTTTGGACATCAATTTTCGATCCGTAAGAAGCCATTTCGACCGACGATCTTGGCAACTTAAT
>JACMPO010000215.1 GCA_014377455.1 Flavobacterium sp. | reverse complement strand
CTTTTGGTGATGCACATATCTACAACAATCATTTTGAGCAAGTCGAATTGCAACTATCTCGTGAGCCAAAACCACTTCCAAAAATGATTTTGAATCCCAGTGTGAAAAACATTTTTGATTTTACTTTTGAAGATTTTACTTTAGAAGGGTATGATCCGCATCCACATATTAAAGGTATTGTAGCTGTATAAAAAATCCGTCACCTTATAAATAACGTGACGGATTCAATTTTATTTAAAAACAATTACACTTCTAAAACACTGTTTTCAGCTCCAGCAAACTCATTCCAGCGGTAACTATCTGCTTCAGGTTCATTTACAAAAGCACCATCTATAAGATATTTAAATTCAAATGAATTTTCTGTTGGCAAATCAAAAATGCCTTTAAAAGTTCCATTTTTTAGTTTTGATAATGCTCCTGCTTCTGGATTCCAATTATTGAAATCGCCAACAACCGTTGCAACTTGAGCTTCTTTTACATTTAATGAGAAAGTAACTTTACAAACGGGTTTTGTTTTTATAAACTGCTTTTTAACTGCCATAACTATTTAATATTTAGATTAATGCAGCAAAGTAAAGTAATTTTACACTAGGTTTTCGATTGCTGATGTAGATTTATGGTTTTGATATATTCTACCTTAAATATGCTTTAAATCAGTATTATTTAAGGATTTATAATTCATTATTACTTTAAGAAAACGTTTTCACATTTCATTATAACCAAAGCTTAATTTTAAATTTTAAAAAAAAAGAGTATCTTTCAATCAAATTTTTATCCCATGCAAACAGATCAACACGAAATGTATGAATATGCAAGAAGACGCATTAAACAAAAGAAAAAATTATATTTTCACTTTATTTTTCTATTTGTAGGCAGTATTTTTTTGTTTGTAATTAATAAATTATTCAATGTTGGCGAACCTACAAATTGGTATATTTGGGCAGTTACAGCTTGGGCATTTATTTTTATTTTACACTTTATAAAAGTCTTTATTACCGATAGTTTCATGAATAAAAACTGGGAACGAGAACAAATTAACAGACTCATGACCATGCAAGAAAATAAATTAGAAAAACTTAAACACGAGGTTGAAAACCATTCCAATAACAACTAAATGATCATCCAAATTGCTGCCGTTTCTGAGAATAATGTCCTAGGCAAAGACAACAAAATTGTGTGGCATTTGCCTGACGATTTTAAACAATTTAAGCTGTTAACCACTGGCCACCATATTATAATGGGTCGAAAAACGTTTGAAAGTTTTCCAAAACCCTTGCCTAACAGGACACATGTTATTTTAACGAAAGATAAAAATTACGTTGCTCCAAATTGTATAGTCGTAAATTCTATAGAAGATGCATTAAATTCAGTGCCTAAAAACCAAGATGTTTACATTATTGGAGGTGGAGAAATTTACCAACAATTTTTAAATATTTCAGATAAAATAGAGCTGACACGAGTGCATACTACCTGCGAAGGAGATGCTTTTTATCCTAACTTAAATCCTGGTGAATGGAAATTGGTCAGCGAAAATTACCATCCAAAAGACGAAAAGCATCAATTCGATTTCACTTTTCAGACTTATGTTAAAAATAATTTGGAGCACAAAGACTAGGCATTTTCAATAATCGTAATTCCTGCTATCGTCACTCGCTTTATCGCGTCTCGTTTTTAAGAACGAGACACGATAAGAGCTCAAACAATAACGATATCAGGGCTAAAGACCAACTTTTATGCAAGAAGCTATCGATTATTTATCAAAAAAGGATAAAACTATAAATTTTATAGTATCAAATTTTGGAAATCCTATTGTCCTAAATCGACCAGAAGGATTCTCATCCATGTGTCATATTATTCTGGAACAGCAAGTTTCAATAGCCTCGGCAAAAGCATCTTACGATAAGCTTCAAAACTATTTTGGTGAACTAACAGCATTTAAAATTCTAAACTGTGCAGATCATGAATTAAAAAGCTGTGGCATATCAAGACAAAAAATCATTTACCTTAAAGATTTAGCCTTAAAAATATTTTCAAAGGAAATAGAGTTTGAAAGTTTTAAATCTAAATCCGAGCAAGAAATCCGAAATGAATTAATTACCATAAAAGGAGTTGGCACTTGGAGTATCGAAGTGTATTTAATGTTTTGTTTACAACGTCCTGATATCATTCCACTAGGCGATATTGCGGTTAAAAATACTTTAAAAGAATTATATTATTGTGAAAATTATAACAATATGGTTTCATTATCAGAAAATTGGAAACCATATCGAACACTTGCCACTTGTATTATTTGGCATTACTATTTAAAAAAGCGAAACAAAATTTAAATTATCGCTTGGTAAATTTTTTATAATCCAAACTATATTTTCCTGGACCTGTAAAAAATAACGATAGGTAAATCATAAAATATACAAATGCAGTATTTAATTCGTGACCATTATCACCTTGTGAAATAATGTTGAATTGAGCGACTATAACAATAATATATCCCGTACAAAACATTAATACAACAAGCGCAAATCGAGTAAATGCACCAATTATTAGAAGTATACTACAAAATAATTCTGCAAAAATGGTTAATGCTAATGGCACTTTTCCTGTCATGCCTAGAAAGCTAATATTTTTACTCCAAAAATCGGAACTTGCCATTTCACTAAAATGAGAAAATTTTTCGTAGCCATAACAAGCCATTAATATTCCTATAATTAATCGTAAAATAAGTAATCCTAAATCTTTTTGAATTGGATTTGCAGTTAAAGAAAATAGTTTTTTCATTGTTTTGTTGGTTTAAGTTTAATAATTGGTTTGAAAATCAAATATAAATAATTTTAACATTAGTTTAATCTTTATATATAAGATATTGATGGCATGTTATTTATTTGAATCTTTATTGTAGTACACTTTTCACATTTTTGACATTCCTTGCTATAATTCTTAAAATTTTGTTATTTTTGCACCCGATAAATTTTTGAACTAAACTTAATTTTTATGGAATCATTTATGATTTATGTGCCAATAGTTATGGCAATTATTGGTTTGCTTTTTATGGCGGCCAAAAGAGCTTGGGTTTTAAAACAAGATGCTGGTGATGGAAAAATGAAAGAAATTTCAGATTACATTTATGAAGGTGCATTGGCATTTTTGAAGGCTGAATATAGATTATTAGCATTTTTTGTAATTGGAGCAAGTATTGTACTTGCAGGAATTTCGTTTGTTGTTCCTACTACTCATATATTAATAGTTGTTGCTTTTGTTTTTGGCGCATTTTTCTCGGCTTTGGCGGGAAATATGGGTATGAAAATCGCAACAAAAACAAATGTTAGAACTACACAAGCAGCTCGAACAAGTTTGCCACAGGCACTAAAAGTTTCTTTTGGTGGTGGTACAGTAATGGGATTAGGCGTTGCTGGTTTAGCTGTTTTAGGTTTAACTGGTTTTTTTATTATTTTCTTTCAAAAATTTATGGGAGGTGTTTGGACCTCAACCGAAGATATGACTAAAGTACTTGAAACTTTAGCAGGATTTTCGTTAGGAGCAGAATCGATTGCCTTATTTGCAAGAGTTGGTGGAGGAATTTACACAAAAGCTGCCGATGTTGGTGCAGATTTAGTAGGAAAAGTTGAAGCTGGTATTCCAGAAGATGATCCACGAAATCCAGCTACAATTGCCGATAACGTGGGAGATAATGTAGGTGATGTTGCAGGAATGGGAGCAGATTTATTTGGTTCTTATGTAGCAACTGTTCTTGCGGCTATGGTTTTAGGAAATTATGTTATTAAGGATCAAATTGGAAGTAAAATTGTTGATGCTTTTGGCGGAATTGGACCTATCTTATTACCAATGTCAATTGCTGGTTTCGGAATTTTATTCTCTATCATTGGTACAATGGTTGTAAAAATATCTGATGATAATGCTAAAGAAGCACAAGTTCAAAAAGCACTTAACATTGGAAACTGGATTTCTATTGCCTTAACAGCAGTAGCTTGCTACATATTAGTAAAATACATGTTACCTGAAACTATGAAAATGAGTTTCTTTGGTGAAGGATTAAAAGATATTTCTTCAATGAGAGTTTTCTACGCAACAATCGTAGGATTAGTTGTTGGCGCTACTATTTCATCTGTAACCGAATATTATACAGGTTTAGGTACAAAACCCGTTTTAGCAATCGTACAAAAATCATCAACAGGTGCTGGAACCAACGTAATTGCTGGTTTAGCAACTGGAATGATT
>JACMPO010000214.1 GCA_014377455.1 Flavobacterium sp. | reverse complement strand
TTTATTACTTACTTTATTTTTTTTATTAAATTTAAAATCAAACACTTACTTGATTTTAAAATCTTTTGTTTCTAAAAACCAAAAAAAATCTCCCTAATGAGGGAAACCTCAAAGATTAGAATTATTACGATTGTATGTTTGCCTCGTTAATGATTTAAAAGTCCTATTAATGAGGTAAAAAAATTTACATCAGCACCCATCCCAAAACAGTAATGTACGGCTTGTGCAACAAAATATTAAATCAAAGGAAATAGCCGAAAATCCTGAAAAAAGTAGGCATCACAAAACAAAACACAAATAAAAAATGGGAAATTTAACCAACAACAGAATTAATGTATCGATGACGGCGGCACAAATAACAGGCGTAAAAACCGCTTTTACAGCCATTCAAACCAACACGCCTTTTGCGGTAAGTTTAACAACAGACGAGCGTACTTCGCTACCAAAAATTGATGTAAGCAACAAAGCATTTACAGAAGATGCTATCAACGCAGCAGTAAACAACGCAGCTATGTTGCCTGGTTATTTTAACACTGCAGCCATGCAAACCGATTATCAATTGTTTAACCAAGTAGACGAGCTTTTAGGAATTGCGCGTCAAATTGTAGAGCGTTTAGAAGACACGCTCATTTTGGCAGGAAGTGAATCTTATGTTGCTGCTTTAGCATCGTATAAATTGTTTATTTCTGCGGCAGATGCAGGTGTGGTAGGTGCGGATGCTATTGTTGATCAATTGAAAAAACGTTTTTTAAACAATGGTGGCGGAACTACTAATCCGTAATTAAATTAAAGCTTCAAAGTGGTTTTTGTGCGATAAACAAAAGTATTCTAAATTTTTAATATTGCATAAAGACCACCTTTTGAGGCGATAAAAGCAACCAAAGTAAGTATAAAGACTACCATGGGTAGCTGTAAAACTAACTAAAGTTAGTATAAAAACTACCATGGGTAGCTATAAAACTAACTAAAGTTAGTATAAAGACTACCATAGGTGGCTTTTAAAACCACCATTAGTAAGTATAAAGACTACCATGGATAGCTATAAAACTAACTAAAGTTAGTATAAAGACTACCAAAGGTGGCTTTTAAAACTAACAAAGGTGGCTTTTAAGACTACCATAAGTAAGTATAAAGACTACGTTGTGACGTGAAGCAAATAATGCTCCTACTTTTTTATTTGATTAACACTAAAATAAATGATCAATCGCACTAAAAAATACAAAGAAGACAAAACAAACCCTTATCCACACGTAGGGCAATTGTTCATCAGGCATGTAAAAGAAAACAACATCAATCGCGCGGCGCTGAGCAGGAAAATGGCAGTTTCTAAAGGGGTTATGAACAACTATCACAAAAGAAAGTCTATGCAAATGGGGATTATTTGGAATTTGAGCATAGCGCTCAACCACAATTTTGTTGCCCAGATTGCCGAGCAAATGCCCGTCGATTATGAAACCAAAAAAGAGTCTGCATTAAAAAATGAAATTGTAGCCTTGAAAGACCAAATTGGAAAATTGGAATTAGAATTGGAAGTTTATAAAAGGATTAGTAATTCAAAATAGTAAAAACAGGGAGGTCGAAAACTGGGAGAGTAGGGAAAAATTAATTTCAAACCCTCGAAGGGTTAATCCCGATAACTATCGGGGCTTCGAGGGTTATTTTAAAAAACAAACGACAACGGGGCTGGAAGAAGCATCGTTGTAGGGATTTTTTTAATATATTTGAGAAATAAAAAGAGTCTGATGTTTGTCGGACTTATCAAGGAAGTGGCACGCGAACTAAAAACCATATAAATGAACACATTTTTATTTGCTTGGAATCCTGATAAATGGGAATGGAATAATCTTGAACAAAGTATTGAGGAACTTGAACAAACAGGTAGAGTTTCACAAATGTGGAGTTGTGCTAGTCATAAATCTATCCAAGTCGGAGATCGAGCTTTTCTGATAAAGTTGGGTAAACAAAAACCAAGAGGAATAATTGGAGCTGGCTTTGTTGCAACCTCTCCGTTTTTGGCAAAACATTGGAGTGGTGCAGACAAAATGGTGCCAAGAGTAGTTGTTGATTTTGAGGCATTATTAAATCCATTTGAAGAACCAATATTGCCTATAGAGATTTTAAAATCAGGAAATCTAATAAATCAACATTGGTCAACTCAATCATCAGGGATTTCCATCAAAAAAGAGGTTACTGAAGAACTTGAAGCTGTTTGGTTTAATTTTTTGACAACTCAAAATATAAGATATAATCCATTTGTATCTTCAGAAAATGAATCGCAAAAAATTTATACTGAAGGAACTCCGAATCAAGTTATTCTGACCAAATATGAGAGAAACCCACATGCTCGAGAAGAATGTATAAAATACTATGGTTTAAGTTGTATAATTTGCAAATTTAATTTTGAAGAAGTTTATGGAGATATTGGTAAGAATTTTATCCATGTGCATCACTTAAATCAAATATCAGAAGTAGGTAAGAAATATAATATTGACCCAATTAACGATTTACGACCAGTTTGCCCTAATTGTCATTCAATGATTCATAAACGAAAGAAAGCTTTCTCATTAAAAGATATTGAAATTATATTAAATCAGAATAAAAAAAGATTGCTTGCTGGTAACAAATGCTAAATTTCATTATTGGTTTTTTAGGTAAATTGCTCGTTTCTTTTTCCTAATTTCGCTCGTGTTGGTTATAGAAAAAAAGATTTACATAATCCGCCACGAGCTCTAGAATCGACCGTTGTCAGTAACCTTTAAAAAATCGTAAATAAGATAATAATGCAGAAAATTGACTTTGTTAAAAATTTAGAAATTATTGTTGATAAACTAAAATCAATCGAGATTACAAATCATTTTGAAACTAGTTTTATTTCACCAACTAAAGAATATAACTACAATTATATTATTCCAATTCTTTTCGCCTCAAAGAGTAATTATGACCAAATTAAAAATGATGGGAGATTTTCAAATATTCTTAACGTCTTAAATTCTGAAAATATATATTCAGAACATAATTTGTCCAGTTTAACTACAATTCTAATTGCAACATATGCTAATAATATTTTACAAAAATCCAATTCCATTTCATTGTATAATTTTCATAAATCATTAATAACAACTAAGAATCTGGCTAAAGATATTCTACAAGGGGCTACATTGACTGATGAAATAGATAATGAAATAGATAATGGAGTCATAATTTTTCAAATATTGATCGAATCTGAAGGTCTACAAACAGAACAATACATTAAGATATTTACATCTATTAACGAATTAATTGAAACGTTAAATAAAATTTTAGAAGAAACTGAAGAAAAGTCAGAAATAATTCTTTTAGACAGTGGAAGCGATGCAAATTTTGGCATAAAAACAGGGATTGAAACTGCAAAATCACTGTTCTTAATTTTTAAAGAAATATGGGATTTTGTGGTAAGTCATAAACATTACAAAAACAAGCAGAATAATCAAACATTAATAGAAAGTTTAACAATTAGAACTTTAATTCAAGAAAAAATAAATGACGGCATAATTTCTAAAGAAGAAGGACTAGAATATACTCACAAGATAAAAACTAGAACCGATGATCTCATTGGAATGAAGGTATTACCAAAACAAATAGTTATTGAATCTAATAATATTGAAAACAGAAAACTTTTAAACGAATTTGAAGGTATAAAATTGCTTTCAGCAGATAATAAATAATAATGCTGCTACCTACAAATTCTAAATCTCATGGCTTTTTTTTCTTTAAAATATTTGTTTATTTTTCATAACGGCACTCAGTCCGTTATAGAATAAAAGATTTCAATAAGCCGCCACGAGTTATAGCATTGACTATTGGGAGTTATTTTACCGAAAATCGCAACAAAAACAATTAAAAAACAAAAACAATTAAAAAATTGTCAAAATGGATATAAACCAAAAACAAAAACTAATTGAACTTTTAAATCAAAGAAGCAAAAAAATAGAAAGTATTCAGCATTTTGATGAATACTTTGACAGATTTACTCGCCATTTATTAAAAAATGTAGTAAATGAAGTGAATGAAGTATTAACAACAAAAACGAATGAAAGTTTACGCATTTTCTTGGAAGATCCTTATGAACCTTCAAAATCACGGTACTTTGTAATGTTACAATTAATGTCTGATCATCACAGAAAAAATACTTTCTTTTTTGATAATAGTAGAAGTTTACCTTCATTAATATTTGAAGGTGATGAATTTAATGGAAAAGTGAAAGTTTGGACGCGTATTAAAGATAGAAAATCAGGAAGTGAATATGAAATTGATAAATTGAATGAACATAAAACTTTTGATATACTAATATCATTCATTGATAACATTTATAAAGTATAATTCGTGGAGTTTAAAAAGAAAAAGTTTAAAATTCTTAGCATTGATGGTGGTGGTTTAAGAGGTTTAATTCCTTTACAAGTAATAAAGAAAATTGAAGAATTAACAGGAGAACCAATACACAAATCATTCGATTTAATTGCCGGTACGTCAACAGGGGGTTTACTTGCTTGTGCATTAACTGTTCAGGACTTTGAGACAATAGAAATGGATGTTAGAAAATTTTCATTATCACAAATTGAAGATATTTATGTTAAAAAAGGCTGTGAAATATTTCCACCTACAAAGAAAATACTTAAGCCATATAAATTTTTTAAAAATATTTTTCGCCCACAATTTGATGTTAAAAATTTAGACAAAATCTTAGAAGAATATTTTGGCGACCAAAGAATAACGAGTTGTTTAAGACATATTTTTATCGCAAGCTACAACATTCACAGAAATCAACCAATATTTTTTACAACAAGAGATGCAAGTACCGTTCCTGATAGAAATTCAAAAATAATAGAGATTTGTAGAGCAACTTCTGCAGCACCAACTTATTTTGAATCCCATAAGTTTAATTATGATTCTGAAAATATAATTTGTATTGATGGCGGAATAGTTATGAATAATCCAACAATTGGAGCCTTAATTGAAGTATTAGGAAATAATGATTATAAACATTATAAAATTGATGGTAAAAACTTAAATCTTAGTGATATATCAATTTTATCATTAGGAACTGGAAGGTCAAATAAAATGATGAATAGCTCTAATTCAAAAAAATGGGGAACATATAATTGGATAAAACCAATTATAGATATTTCAACAAGTGGACCTTCAAAAATAACAAATCAACAAATGGAAACAATTTTTAGATCTGCAAATTTGGAGAAAAATTATTTAAGAATAGATATTGATATTGATGAAAGATATTCTGAAATGTCTGATTCAAAAAAAACAACTTCTGATTATTTATTAAAGGAAGCCCAATCCCAATTTACAAATAATCATACTTTGCAATATAAATTAAATTCATTTTTAGAAGATAGCGGAATAATATAAAAATAGTAATTCCCCCCGCTCCCGCGCGAAATGTTGATGATAGTAAAAAAACCAAAAAATATGACCTTAAGCTGGAATGAAATTAAAGAAAGAGCCATTCGTTTTTCTAAAGAATGGGCGGATACGGCCAATGAAGAAGCGGATGCCAAACCCTTTTTAGATGCTTTCTTTGATGTTTTTGGTATTACCCGAAAAAAGATAGGCACGTTTGAACACCGTGTAAAAAAACTTTCAGATGCCGATGGTTATATTGACCTACTTTGGAAAGGCACTATATTGGTTGAAATGAAAAGCCGAGGCAAAAACCTCGACAAAGCCTTTCAACAAGCCATTGATTATCCCCACGGATTAAAACAAAACGAACTCCCAAAATACATTTTAGTTTGCGATTTTAATGTTTTCCGATTGTATGA
>JACMPO010000004.1 GCA_014377455.1 Flavobacterium sp. | reverse complement strand
TACGTATCGGCGTTTTTGGTCGGCACCAAAAATTACTTTATCGTCTTTTTGAGCCGTTCCTAATTTGTGGAAATACAATTTATGCTGGTCAGTTTTTGCCGATAATTCGCTTCCTTTTGGTTTGTCATAACTGGAATAGTAAAATCCTTCATTTGCTTTCCAAGACACACCGCTAAATTTCACATCGACAATAGTGTCTTCAATTATTTTTTGGGTAATGGCATCCATGATAATGACTTTTCTCCAATCGCTTCCGCCTTCTGAAATGGCATAGGCTACTTTAGAGCCGTCTTTGGAGAAATCCAAGCCGCCAAGCGATGTAGTTCCGTCTTTAGAAAACGTATTGGGATCCAAGAAAACTGTTTCGGTTCCTTTGGCATCTTTTCTGTACAACACCGACTGGTTTTGTAAACCGTTGTTTTTATAGTAATACGTGAAATTTCCTTCTTTGAAAGGCGCTCCTATTTTTTCATAATTCCACAGTTTTTCCATTCTTGCTTTCAGCACATCACGAAACGGAATTTGAGCCAAATAACCATAGGTCACTTCGTTTTGGGCCTTTACCCAAGCGCTGGTTTCAACTGATTTGTCGTCTTCGAGCCAGCGGTATGGATCCGGAAGTTTAGTATCGAAATACACATCCACGGTTTCCCCTTTATTTGTGACAGGGTAGGTTATGGGTTTTGGATTTGGATTTTGGCCAAAAGTCGCCATTGCAGATGATACAGCCATTATTAAAAAAGTGTTTTTCATATGTTGATATTTATTGTTTTTCATTAGTCATGTGTAATTGTTTCACCTGTTCGCTATGCTCGAGTCGCATATTATCATTGGTGTTTGAGACCTAATTACTGTTATGCTCATTTCAGTAGATTCTGTTATAGGTTGTTACAAAAATAGGGAAATAGTTAGTGTTGCAAAGGTGAGAAAGTCTTAAATAAAACTAAAAAATGGTATTTGGAGAAAGGTAGTTTTATAAAATAGTTCTTTTAAGTTCAGAAATACTAATTAAGATTCTTCTTCATTTACTTAAATTATTCATTCCTTATTTAAGTTTTCTATCAGTTTTCTTAATTAAAGAAAAAGTTATTTAAGTTTTTTGCTTGTTTTCTTAAATAAGGATATATTTGTTTAAGTTTTCAAATTATCAAAATGGAAAAATTTACTTCAGGCAAATATATTAATCAAGGATATTACAAAAGCTTCCAACCCAATACCATTAACAGAGACTGGATATTGAATGATATGGAAGTTATTCAGTTACTAAGTAAAGCCGATAGACATTTAGGTAGATTAGACATGTATTCCGAATACGTAAACATCGACTTATTTATTAGGATGCATATTGCCAAAGAAGCCACACAGTCTTCAAAAATTGAAGGTACTCAAACCAATATGGAAGAAGCTTTTTTAAGCAAAGAAGAAATTGCTTATGAAAAAAGAGACGATTGGGAAGAGGTACAAAACTATATAAGTGCAATGAATGAAGCGGTTAAACTATTACACCGACTTCCTTTTTCATCTCGACTTATAAAACAAACACACAAGATACTTTTACAAGGTGTACGGGGCGAACACAAATTACCTGGAGAATATCGAAGTAGCCAAAACTGGATTGGCGGAGCCAGTATTAGTGACGCAACCTTTATTCCTCCCATTCACTCTAGTATTAATGAGTTCATTTCGGATCTTGAAATATTTGCAAATGATGAAATATCACCTCTACCAGATTTAATAAAAATTGCAATTATACATTATCAATTCGAGACTATTCACCCTTTTTTAGATGGAAACGGTAGAGTTGGCAGATTACTTATAACCATATATTTAGTCAGCAAGGGAATCCTAAAACAACCCATTTTATATCTTTCTGATTTTTTTGAAAAAAACAGAATGTTATATTATGATAATCTTATGCGAACTAGAACACACAACGACATTAACCAATGGTTGAAGTTTTTTTTAACCGGTATTATTGAAACTGCAAAAAAAGGAGTTACTACCTTTGATGGCATTTTGCAACTGCAAAAAAGTTTAGAAGAAAAATTGAAGTCATTGGGAAATCGCAATATGGACGCACGAAAAGTAGTAGATTATCTTTACACTCAACCTATAATTGAGGTAACAAAAGTGGAGGAACTATTGCAAAAATCATCAGTTACAGCCTATAAACTTTTAGCAGATTTAGAGCGACTGGATGTCATAAAAGAAATATCTGGAGCACAACGGAACAAGTTATATGTTTTTAAAGATTATTTAGATTTATTTAATCACGATTAACATTCATCTATCAAAAATTAAAAATCGATTATTAAACTTACACCTAATCCTTAAACCAAAAAAACGCTACTCTTTCGAATAGCGCTTTGAAATACTATAACATATTGTTTTAAACCTATCTAAGTTTTACTGGATAAGTAACTTGTGCATCAGTTGCACCACCAGCGTTTACAATAGAACCGGCAGCAACACCATCGGCACTTTTTAGTGGTTCATGTCTCAAAGTTACGACAAT
>JACMPO010000213.1 GCA_014377455.1 Flavobacterium sp. | reverse complement strand
CCACCCAAAATTCCGGGCACTTCTAAGTAATATATTACTAATGCCCAGCGCGAATCGATGTGGTTTGAATCTAGTTTGGAAGCTGTTAAAAACGACTGTTCTATTTCATCCAGCATTCCCATTGCTTTAAACTTATTGACCGATTTTGCTTTCATTCCTAAAGCACCACCATATTTGTAAATGTAGTCGGCATTTTTTGGGTAATCAGTTTTTAGTATTTTATAATACTTGATTGCTTCTGTCCATTGCAATTGCTGTCCAGCTATATCGCCAAGATTTTCAATGGCTTTTGGATCTTTTGGATGCATCTTTATAAAGGATTCTAGAATTGTTTTTGCCTCAATATATTTTTTTTGACTCATTAACTTTTCGGCTCTTTCAACATCGGTTTGTGCAACTAATGAAAAGGTACTGAATAGTAAAAATAAATAAATTAGTTTCATAAGTTTAAAGATTGGTCAAAAATAAGAAAATGTTGTATTTAAATACAAAAATTAGTTAATGATTAACTTAAATAGCCCCGATTGAAATGGAAATTTTGTCTCGTTTTTTTTAACGAGACAAGATTGTAGTGAAAAGCGGGAACATGGTGGATAAACAAAAACCAAGCCATTTGCTCCAAATAAAAAAATCCAACACTAGTTACAGTATTGGATTTTTATTGATTTAAATTTTGATGACGCGAAAAAAATTATTTTACCAGCGTCATTTCGTCAACAATATTTTTTGCATTGGAAACATTTTCGATAACCCAAAGCACGTAACGAATATCAACATTGATGGTGCGTTGCAACTTTTTGTCAAAAATAATATCGCCGGCAAGAGCTTCGATATTTCCGTCAAATGCAATACCGATGAGTTCGCCTTTTCCGTTTAAAACTGGCGATCCAGAGTTACCTCCAGTAATATCATTATCGGTAAGGAAATTTACGTGAAGCGAGCCGTCTTTATCGGCATATCGACCGTAGTCTTTATTTTTTGCCATGTCTAAAACCTTAACAGGCAAGTCAAATTCTTGGTCGCCTTTTTTGTATTTTTTTACTTGACTGTCTAAAGTGGTATAATTGTTAATAGCAACAGGGTTTCGTTTATCTTCTGGCAAAGCGCGCACTTTTCCGTAAGTTAAACGTAAGGTAGAATTGGCATCAGGATATTTTATGGTTCCAATTTTTGATTCTCTTAAACCTTCAACTAACAGTCTAAACGAACTTCCGAAATCGTTTTGAGCTTTTGCAATAGCATCTGATTTTGAATTTAGATGTGTCAAAATATCATTTGATAAAACATATAACGGATCATTATCTAAAATGCCTTGAGACGGAAGATTTAAAAATGCTTTTACTTTATCTAAAGACGAGAATAATGATAAATCGATGGCTGGATTGACAAATTTTGTAAAATCGCCACCATTTTCATCGCTAATTTTCTTCACCATTGGGGCGATGTTATATCCTATAGATTTTGTGGCATAAAGTTTTAATTGTGCAGCAAGTAAATCTTTTTCGGCAGGAATATAAATGTTTTCATACATTTTAGTGGCCATTTCTAAAATTTGAGGTGCTAATTCTTTCCGTTTATTCACATCGGCTTTTACGTAAGTATCCAATTGTTTTCCTAAAGTGCGCCCAATTGCTCCAAAAGAAGTAGTGCGTAACAACTGCTGTAAGTAATTATCGTGTCGCGACTTTTCGTTTGTTAAGGCATAAAACGCATTGATGTTTGAAATTACACTTCCGTATTTTGATTTATTTTCTGGTTTATTAGCCCATTTGTCAAATTTAGTTTCTTGGATTGCTTTAGATTTTGCTGTCCCAAATTTTGTCAAAGCATCAATCATTCCTTGACGATTTTTCCAATAATTAGCCGTTGAAGCGTACTTCGAAGCATAAACTAACCGCATGGCATCGGACATATCCATATACTTTTTCATGTTATCCATTCCTGTTTTAGCTCCTTCAACCCACGCTGGATAAGCAAATTTTACGTTTTGCTCTATTCCTCCAGCTGGCATCCAACGGTTTGTTCTTCCTGGATAACCTAGAATCATAGCAAAATCGCCTTCTTTTACACCTTTTAAATTAACCGGTAAATAATGTTTTGGTTGCAAAGGTACATTGCTAGTTGAATACTCTGCTGGATTGCCGTCTTTATCAGCATAAACTCTAAACATCGAGAAATCGGCAGTCTGACGAGGCCATTCCCAGTTGTCAGTATCACCACCAAATTTTCCTAAACTTTCTGGCGGTACCCCTACTAAACGAACATCTTTATAATCTTGGTACACAAAATAATAATACTCATTTCCTTGAAAAAATGGACGTACTGAAACGGTATATTTTCCGCCTTCGTTATTTTCTTTTTCTATTTTAGCAATTTCTTGATTGATTGCTTTTTCGCGGTCTGCCTCGTTCATTGACGAATTTACGACTGCTAAAATCCTTTTGGTACAATCGTCCATGCGCACAAAAAAGCGCACATACAAGCTAGATGGTTTTTTTTCTTCGGCTTTACTTTTTGCCCAAAAACCATCCTTCAAAAGGTTGTGTTCTGGAGTTGAAAGCTCAGCAATTCCGTCATATCCACAATGGTGGTTAGTAAGTACCAATCCGTCTTTTGATATTATTTCGGCAGTACAACCGCCATTGAATTGTACAATGGCATCTTTTAAACTGTGGTGGTTGATGCTGTAAATTTCTTCCGATGTGAGTTGCAACCCCATTTTTTCCATGTCACGATGGTTAAGTCGCTCTATGAACATTAAAAACCACATTCCCTCGTCAGCCTTTGCAGTTGCTGGAATTAATAGTATAAATGCAATGAATGCCACAATAATTTTTTTACTCATGATGTTTTTTTGATTTAATTTATTAAATATTTTACTATATAATTTTGATGTTTATTCGATTATAACTAATATTTTTATGTGAATTTTATTCTTATTTTAAGATATAAATATCAAAAAAAAAGCCAAAAAAATGACAGGATTATATAGTTTATTCTGGTTTCAGATTTGCAAT
>JACMPO010000212.1 GCA_014377455.1 Flavobacterium sp. | reverse complement strand
GCCCTTTCGTGCCAAAGAATATTAGTAACTATCATGCTGTTGGGTCAAAAGCAATTAAGTTTTTTCCAGCCTTCACATCTTCAATGCTTTTGTGTAAACGATCTGCATTAGCTTTTGAGCTCAGTAAATAATCTGTTTCTGCCATGCTATTATAATCTTCCAAAGATAAAACAACAACACTTTTACCGTTCGGACGATGTACAATAAGGGTTTCGTGATTATCAGACGTTAAGTCTAAGTTCTTTTTTAAAGATTTTCGTAATTCTGTATAGTTAATGCTTAACATGGTTTCTAAATTTAATACAAATATACGTACTTAAACGAGTACTTTTATGATAAGGTTTCACAAATTCATTAAAAATGGATTTTGTGAAACCAAGTTAACCAAAATCTTTTAGAATAAAACAAAAAACCCACCGGCCAAACCAAAGCTTTGAACCAAATTATCACATAAAAGCTATTATACTTTAAAGCCACGATAAACCCACTAGGGTTGTAAAAACCTAAAAATAAGTTATATTATATTAGATGGATTTGAAGGTTTTTGAACTTTTTGAAAATTTCCAAATATATATACTTAGACCTTGGTGGTTTCAGCGCCAAGGTTTATAATAAAAATATAAACTTAACAAAAATGGAAAAATTTAAAAAAATGTTGATTGATGCGTGCATCGTGATTGGTGCTATTGCGGGTATCGTTTCGGCTGTAGTTGCCGTAATTATGCTACCTTAGGAGAACGGAGGGCTCTGCCCTCCCAACCTCCCGGGATTTATAGGTTTTAATTTGAAAGATTTTAGGATAAAAACTGCTCCTTTTTAGCTAACATGGCTATGACCTCGAACTCTTCTATTTTTAGAAGCTCATCAGCATAGGTCAAAATATATTCCCTTAACTCTCCTTCAGTTTTAAACGAAAGAGTGGTTTTTAAAGGGTCAATAGAGCCCCAATAAGCTTGCCTTTCTACCCACAATGGATAATCCTTATGTTTCGGGAAATTGGACTTCAATCGGCTGTAAATGCCTTGTAATTGTTCCAAATTCTCTATACAAATATCTTGTATAATGTGCATTCCTCCACTATCAGTTGAATCGTTCATGATTATTTATTTAAAAATTCCTTTAATGCTGTTCTCATATAAGCCGTTTTGTTACGAATATCCCCATAAACGTTATTATTGACATTTAATGCTGTTTCTAAGAACTTATCAATTGCTTTGCTATTGGTGAGTATTTCGTCTTGCTCAATCCGTGTAAATTGATATTCAGAAGCCAACATTTGAACAGCAGAACTAAATTTAGTGTTATTGTCTGCTGTTTTAACATCTTGGTTGATTTCCATTTTTAATTCGTGCCATTCAGCACCATTTTGGCGTGGATAGATAGTAAATGAAATCGTCTTGTATTCCTTTCCTGCCTTAGTATCTTCATCGAATTTATACTCAAAATCAATATCTGACTTTTGCCTAATTTCGTTTTGAGCCGTTAGTAAAACTCTTGTTTCAAATTGTGTTTTTTGCTCTAATTTACCAACTTCAACACCTAATAAATCCCGAAGCGTGGAAATTTCAACACCTCGCCAATGGTTCATGTTATTAGCTTTTCCACCCTCTCTCCAAATCTTAGAACATAAAAGCTCATACATTCGTTGGGAATATTTACTATCAAGACTTAAAGCCGCTTTTAACTGAAACTGGGTATATCCACTTTTAAGTTCTAAGAAAAATGGAATAGCATCTTCAAACAGAGTAATTGTAACTATTCCATTTTTAATAGTTGCGCCAGGGAAGGCAACTATTCCGCCCCTAGTTTGATTTTCATAATCAACAAAATTAACAACACGCCTAGTTTGTAGCTTATCTAATGCTCCAACTATTGATTTGAAATCACAGTTTAAATCCTTCCAATTAAATGAGAACTTCATGTTTTTAGAAAACAACTCAGGCTGTACATTAATACCAGAATCCATACGACATAGAACGTTATATACAACACGTTTTTCAATGGCAGTAAACTGTTGATGGCTATACGTAAACACATTGGCTTGCCGTATTATATCTTTTTTATTAGTCATAGCGCAAATATACAAAAAAACACATATAAAATACAAGTGTTTTTATTTAACGTGTTTTTGTATAGGAATTTTGTGTTTTTGTATAGGAATTTTGTGTTTTTGTTCATGGGAATTTTGTGTTTTTGTATAGGAATTTTGTGTTTTTGTATAGGAATTTTGTGTTTTTGTTGTTTTTATAAACTGTGTAATTTATTTAAAAACAATTAGTTACAATTTTTATTTTTTTTACCATCTATAATCTTTAAAGATTTTGATTTAAATCTTAAATCTGATTAGAACAAAAAATGTTTTTTAAGGAAAAAACGAAGTTTTTGAACTTAAAAAAATATAACCAAACGCAATCAATCAGAAAAAATCATAAAAGAAAAAAGAACTGTTCCGCCGGCGCCGCGCGAAATTGTTAATATCGCCTTGGCGACGTGTTTTTTTTGCTCCTAATGGTGTTTTTTTGCCACTCAGGCGGATTATTTTTTAAAAACCACCTATCCAGAGGGTCAAAATAAAAAACGGCTTAAAACGGCTTATTTTCATTTTTCCTTAAATCCATTTCACTTGGCTTGATATGGATTGTTAATTTTTGATGATTATGGTCGAGCCATACGGCAACCGAAATAGGTTCGCCTGCCAAAAATCGGATTCCCTGATCCAAAACAAGGTCGGCTTTAAAATCGGGTAATCTGTCATTTGGTTTTTTGTAACCATTTTTTTTGAGGTAGATTTTACTGTTTCCATACCCCGAAGGTAGAAAAGGGGAGGTGGGGGGAGAAAATCTATTTTTCAACAATTTTGGTGTGAAAAAATTGTGTAGTAAGTACACAATTTTGGTTAGGCTGTTAGTAAGTTTTTTTCCCCATTGTTCCTTCACTTTTTACCAAAGACAATAGGGAAAATGGTACAATATTTATGTAAAAATTGATGCTAATTTATTAGGCAAGCAGAAACCGTACTACGTAGCTGTTTTTTGCTTGTTTTTTGGTCTTTCAGACCAAAAAAGTATAACATTGATATATTTTTGTTTAAATCAATTGCTATCATTACATTTGTGTTATAAACAATGTTATAACACTTTTTAAGATGGAAAACGAAAATCAACCTCAAATTATCAAGCCAACTGCCAAAAAAAGAGACATTACAACGGTAGCAATTAGCCGAAATTCCATGCAAAAAATGGAGCTAATTTGCGATAGTTTAGGAATGGATAAAAAGGATTTTTTAGAGAAATCTATAGACTATTTTAGTAAAACTGGAGATGACCCAAGAGAACCCGTTAAGGATAATTTGATAGGTCGACTAGCTAAAATTGAAAACAGAATTATAGGTTTTATCAAAACCCAAGACAATGATTATCTTAAAGTTTTACTTGAAGATACCAAATCAGCCCATACACGGTTCAGTGCCCAAAAAGATGAAATTAAAGAATCTATTCGTTTAAGTGGAAAAACTACTGAAGGGTATACTTTGAAAATTGGTAATTCTATTATTGAAAAGGAAATGGAAATACTTGAACCGCTATTCAACTACTTTGAGGAAATTAAAAGCGAAAAAACAGAAATCAGGCGCTTAAGAGGTAAAATTGCAGAAGTGATACAGTTCATAGACGCTAATACTAAAAAACAGATGGTAGGCGGAGGGTTAAGCGTTCAGCAAGTTGAAATAATAGGCACTCACTTAAAAGCATTGACATAATGCCATACATCAAACTGCCACCGGTAAACGCCAAGCATGGGAATTCAGGAACGTGTAAAAACCTTGTAAATTATCTCGAAAAGGAGAATAAAAACAAGGTTAGTGAAAGCCAAGAGCTGTTTTTTAATCAAAATGATGATTTAATAGGTAAAACAAAAGCCGAGCGTATTATCGCCCACGACGTTACTACCCTAGGTAAAAAGGATGCTAAGTTTTATGAAGTCATTGTGAGCTTCAGTAAAGCGGAGTTGAAAGGTAGAACAGACGAGGACTTAAAAAATTACATCAAAAATAACTTCGCCCAGGACTATGCTAAATCCGTTAATGGTAAGGAGATTGACCCTAATAGTATTGTATTTGTAGCCAAATTAGAGAAAGAACGCAAGTATAAAGGCGTAGATAATGAGGTTTTAGAGGGTAATAAGAAAAAAGGTCAGTTAAAAGACGGTGATAATAGGCATGTGCATGTCATTGTAGCTCGTAAAACGTTGAATGGCAGGAAAATAAGCCCCCTTACCCATCATATTAATACAACTAAAGGCACTGTTAAAGGTGGTTTCAGTCAAAATGGCTTGAAACAGCATATTGAAGAAAGCTTTGATAAAGCCTTTAAATATGAAAGAGCTATTGAGGAAAAATTTAGTTTTAATGCCTTAACCGAAGAAGAGAAAATAGTCAAAAAACAAGAGGTTAAAGCGGTAAAAATAGAGGAAAAGCGACCATTTAGAGGATTATCATTATAACTAAATGCTATCTAGGCGATTTAGTAATTATGGCATTTAATTTTTTTTATTAAATTTGATTTATGAAGCATATTGTTAAATTCAAATTAGTTTTAGTTTTTTTGTTTTTAAGCTTTTTATCTAATTCACAAATTTTTATCATAAGCACCATAAGAACTAAGCCTGGGCCTAATTCAGCCCAGACAGAAGCTCATTACAAATTTAGTGAAGAAATGACGCAGAAAACTAAAGAAGCGTTAGAAGCTAAAGACTTTGAAAAAGCAATTTACTATTTAGATCAATGGTCTCATAGAAGCAAAGGCGTCAATGTAAACTTTTATGTGTTATTAGCTCAATATTGTACTGAAACGAAGGATTATAGTCGAGCTAAAAGAAATTATAAAAAAGCATATAAAAAATGGGCTTGTTATGAATGTAAAGAGAAAATGGAACAACTGCCTAAAGAATAAAACTTAATTTATTATAGGTCATCTTTGTTTTTTTGTACTTCAGTTTGATAATTTTTATGTAGTAAATCTTTTGCGCATATATATACGGTTGCTTGAATAATGTCATTTTCGTCTACATTCATATCATATGATAAAATCACTGATTTTCCTTCCCAGGTTGCACTAATACTTGATTGTTTTTTTTTCGAAGAAGTAGCCTTGCCATATGTTTCAATATATATGCTTAATAAATTATTCACATTTGTATCTCCAGATATAGTTAAAATTATTACAAATAATTTATCAGAAGTAAACTTCATATAAACTTGTTCAACCGTAACGTTTCGTATTTTTCTATAGCCGTCGCCTATTACCAAGCAATTCCCATTTGCAGTAGTCCCATATATTTTGTCCTCTAACTGACTTTTTGGAGTACCAAACTTAAGGTCTTTATAACCATATTTTTCATCAAGGTTATTAATTGTTTGAGAATTACAATTTAGTGCAAATGCCGTAAGAATTAAGTAAATTGTTTTTTTCATAATAATATTTTTTTAAGTAATTCCTATAGATTAGCCCATCAATACACTTATTTTAGTAATGGAATCGACATTGAATAATTGTTAAAGTTTCGTTCGAAAACGAATAAACAAATCGGTGCTCTTGATCAATCCGTCTACTCCAATAACCTGCTAAATTTCCTTTTAATGGTTCTGGCTTACCTATTCCTTTAAAGGGATGCTCTTTGCAGGAAAGAATGATATTTTTAATTTTGCCTACTTTGGCAGCATCATTATTTACCCAAAAATCATAGTCTGCTTTAGCCCTTTCGTGCCAAAGAATATTAGTAACTATCATGCTGTTGGGTCAAAAGCAATTAAGTTTTTTCCAGCCTTCACATCTTCAATGCTTTTGTGTAAACGATCTGCATTAGCTTTTGAGCTCAGTAAATAATCTGTTTCTG
>JACMPO010000211.1 GCA_014377455.1 Flavobacterium sp. | reverse complement strand
TTATTTGCCTGCAAAAAGCATCTTTACTAATCAACTACTTTCGTGATTTTTTATTTGGAGCTATTTCCAGCTATTCGTTTCAATCTTTTTTCCCGCTAAAAAGCGGACAAAAAAGGATTTCCACTGCTATCTGGGCTAGAAGATGTTTTTTGCTATAAAGATGTGTATATTTGATAGTGCTAAATAGTTGGCAATAGTTTTATGGCAAAATTCACAATTATATTCACAATTATATTTTCAAACATAGTTTTTGGAAATAAAATTGATAATCTTAAAACAACAAAAGATGTTATTGAGTTTGTAAAAACTGTACACCCAGAATATGGAATAATTCGAGATAAAAACTTCAAATATGGAATATTTGACATTAAATCTATAGACTCAACATATAGTCAATTAAAGTGCAGAGAAATATTCAAAATAAATGAAATCAAAAATTGGGAAAAAATTGACATTAACAATGACGGATTAACAGATTTGATATTCATTTCACATTTTTATGGTTACACTCAAAATGTAATAATTGATGAAGGAAAAAACGGATTCAAATTAATCAGAAACATTATTAATTTTGATGAATGCGAATACGTTAAACCAATAAAAGTTCAAGATAAAAATGAATTACGAATTCGAAAAGTAAATTTGCCCTTTGACTTTGATGATGATATTGAAAAATATATCAAGATAGACACCTTAACCTACAAGTATGATTCTTTTATTGAACTTAACAACAAAGTAATCATTGATAATGAAATTAAATCTATAGAATTTAAAACAAATTTATGCTTTGGAATTTGTCCTGTTTACAAACTCACTATTAACAAAAATGGTCAAGCAGAGTTTATTGGCATTGAATTGACTAATTTTAAAGGGAAATCTATAAAACAATTAAATCAAAAAAATGTTGACAAAATTTTTAATATGTTAAATTACATAGAAGTCAAGAAATTCAATGATTACTATGAAGTAAATTATACTGATGCTCCGACAGTGACTCTTGACATATTTTTTGAAAATGGTACAGTTAAGAAAATAAAAGATTATGGATTAAATGGTACATATGGCTTGAGTGCTTTATATTCAAAATTAAAGGAATTGGCAGAAAAAACGAAATGGGAATAAATACTGCTGATGACAGCTAAGATTCTTTGCGTAAGCAGCACTAACAATAAAACCCATAGTGAACAGAACTCGTTTTCTGAATGTCATAATATGGTGTTACTGTTAAGTTTTTAGAAAGGATTTCAAGAGGATTTAGTCTCCTATTTTTTTTTAACTTGACTTATGAGCATAAAATTTTCGCTCCACCATGAAATAAAATTCAACTTAGTCAATCTTTTCGTGTGGTTAAAAACCATAATTGCCACTTTGAAAAATTAATCATTCTATTTACCACAATTACCCTAGCCCAGATTACAGCGGCATCCTCTTGTTGTAGCGATAGTGGAAACAAGAGATATAGCAAAAAGCTGGAAATAGCTCCAAGAAATTTAAACCATTTATAAACTTTGCAACTTCTTTGCGAACTTTGCGGTTAAATTATTTACTTTTGCAAAAAATATATTTCTCAACTTAAAACTGTTTATAGCATGCAACTGTATAACACATTAAGCGCAGAGGAAAGAGCCATCATGATTGATGATGCCGGAAAACAACGTCTTACGTTGTCTTTCTATGCTTATGCG
>JACMPO010000210.1 GCA_014377455.1 Flavobacterium sp. | reverse complement strand
CGGCATCAATTTCTATTGGAATTAATACTGTTACACCACAATTTGATGCAATACCAGCATTCTGTGAAAACACTACCGCACCGATATTGCCATTAACATCGACAAATGGAATTACAGGAACTTGGAATCCAGCTACGGTAAGTAATACTGCAAGCGGAACGTACACCTTTACACCAAATCCAAACCAATGTGCGACAGTTGCTTTCTTAACTATTACCGTTACACCAAGAACCGTCACTACATTTACTTTTGGAACAACGGCATCTGTTTGTCAAGGCGCGCCAACACAGATATTGCCAACAACTTCCAGCAATGGCATAAATGGAACTTGGTCTCCAAGCACAGTAGATAATTCGAATGTGGGAACCACAACTTATAATTTTACACCAAACCCATCAGAATGTGCTACTGTAACTTCATATACCGTTACTGTAAATCCAAATGTTATAGCAACCTTAAACCCTATTGCACCTTTATGTTCAGGCGAAACAGCTCCTGTATTACCAACTACATCTAACAATGGGTACTTAGGAACTTGGAGTCCAGCAACAGTAAGTAATACAACATCTGGAAGCTACACTTTTACGCCTAATGCTGGTCAATGTGCATTAAGTACTACTTTAAATGTAACTGTTTATCCTTCACCTACAGATATTCAAACTATTATTGCCAATGTTTTAAATAACACAGCTATGGGAATGATTGAAATTACTGGTGTAACAAGTGGAGTAGCGCCTTATTTGTACAGTATTAATAACGGACCATTTACATCAATCTTAACTTACAGCAACCTTTCGCCAGGCGATTACATTCTAACAGTTCAGGATGCTAATGGTTGTAAGTATAGTAAACTAGTCACAGTAACCTCAACTTGCTTATTTCCAAACGGAATATCTCCTAACAACGATCAGAAAAATGACACTTTTAATTTAGATGGTTGTAACGTAAAAAGATTAGAACTTTTTAACCGCTACGGAATGAAAGTAAACGGTTATGACGAATATGTTAAGGAATGGGACGGAACAACTTCTGACGGGAAAGAATTACCAGACGGTACCTACTTTTATGTAGCCGAATTAAAAGATGGCACAACTAAAACCGGTTGGGTTTACATAGCTAGATAAATTTAATAATAATATTTTTTAAAAACCTAACAGAATTAAAAACTGTTAGGTTTTTTTGTTTACAAATAAAGATAAAACTAAAAACTCTGAAATGTTTTAAATTTAATTTGCTTCAGATACTCGCTATCTAGAGTATTTTAGATTCAGTTTGCCTCAGATACTCGGTATCTCAATTTAAAATGTTTTAAAATATTTGATAATTTTAAAAAAATTATCAAAACAACTTTAAATCACTTGAATTTTCTATAACTTCTTTTCTAAACGCCAAACTTTTCTGGTTATCACGAAGTAACTTTACTTCATCTTCTAAATAAATTTTTAATAAACATATTGCGTTATTAAGTTGTTCGTTGGTAGCAAATTTGGTAAATGGTCTTTTTACTTTTAAATCCCATTTGTCATGAACTGAATTATCATAAGCAATGCGCAAATAGCAATGATTTCTAAAGTTTAATTTAGAATCGTACTGCTTATCCAATAGGTTTGAAAGTCGTTTTATTTCAGATGGTAAAATTGTTTTGTTTTTAATCATGTGAACTCACAAATTATAATTAACATTAAAGATAAATAAAAATGTGTTAATCAATTCTGCAAATTCATTCATAATAAAAACCAATTTACAAATACCATTGACTTTTGGAAATAAGTGGTATTTTTGCAACACAAATTATAAACTTAAAAATAAACAATATGTCATTAGCAATAACAGATGCTACTTTTGATGAAGTAGTATTAAAAAGTACAAAACCGGTAGTGGTCGATTTTTGGGCAGCATGGTGTGGACCATGTAGAATGGTTGGACCAGTAATTGATGAAATTGCAACCGAATACGAAGGAAAAGCTACAGTTGGAAAAGTTGATGTAGATGCAAACCAAGAATTTGCTGCAAAATATGGAGTTAGAAACATTCCAACCGTTTTAATTTTTCAAAACGGAGAAGTAGTGGGTCGTCAAGTAGGCGTTGCACCTAAAAAAACCTACACTGATGCAGTCGATGCATTGTTAAAATAACTACTAAATAAATTTTTTTTTAACCTTTCAAGAAGTATTTTTTGAAAGGTTTTTTTTTATAGGATTCAAAAAGTTTTTAATTTTAAGTCAACTTATTTTAGGACGAGAGGTTTCACAAAATGAAAAAAAACAAATATTTACAAAACCGATCAAAAAATAGAAGAGAAGTTAAGTAAGTAGTTTTTAAAGCAAGAATTGGTCTGATGAAAGTTAGACCTTTTTTTATTTGTTAAAATAATTTCCAAATCAACTCATTTTCAAATTTTAAAATTATATTTGAGCTATGAAGTTAGAAGAACAAAAAGAAATAATCTCGGGTTTCAAGCATCTTGAAGTTTTAGCAAATCAAGTGGTGGAAGGTTTTATTTCTGGCATGCACAAATCGCCTTTTCACGGATTTTCAGCGGAATTTGCTGAGCATAAATTGTATAATTCTGGCGAAAGCACCAAGCATATTGACTGGAAATTATTTGCAAAAACTGATCGATTGTACACCAAAAGATACGAAGAAGAAACCAACTTGCGCTGCCATTTAATTATTGATAATTCTTCGTCAATGCATTTTCCTAAACTAGAAAACAATCAAAATTTTTATGAAAGTAAAATAGGGTTCTCTGTTTTGGCATCAGCAGTTTTAATGAATTTATTAAAAAAACAGCGCGATGCTGTTGGACTCAGTATCTATTCGGATAAATATGAGTTTTATGCGCCCGAAAAAGGATCTGATAGACATCAGCGAATGCTAATTAATCAGTTGGAAAATTTATTAGAGACTCCTAAACAATCTAAGGAAACTGATACAATAACTTTTTTACATCAAATAGCAGAAAAAATTCACCGTCGATCGATGATAGTAATTTTTACTGATATGTTTCAAGATGGCGATCAAGAAGGTTTATTTAATGCTTTACAACATCTAAAACACAATAAACACAAAGTTGTTGTATTTCATGTTATAGATGAAAAAAGAGAATTAAACTTTGATTTTGACACTACACCTCGTAAATTTATAGATGTAGAATCAGGTGAAATTGTGAATCTTTTTTCAGAAAATGTAAAAGAAGAATATGAAAAAAAGGTTTCTGATTATTTTAAAAAACTATCGTTGACTTGCGCTCAAAACAAAATAAAATATGTTCCTGTAAATGTGGGTGCAAGTTTTGAAAAAATCTTAACTACTTACTTGGTTGAAAAGCAAAACTTTGGATAATAGCGTTTAAATAATTTAAAAAAAACAGAAAAACACTTGTAAAACAAAAAAACGATTGTATATTTGCAACCGCAATTAGCGAAGGTTTGGTAGTTCAGTTGGTTAGAATACATGCCTGTCACGCATGGGGTCGCGGGTTCGAGTCCCGTCCAGACCGCTAAATTGGGAAAAAGGTTTTCAGAAATGAAAACCTTTTTTGTCCCAAAAAAGTATTTAAGATTGTTGTGTTGTTTTCGATACGAATTTGTAACTCGTATCCAGGTTTAGTAGTTAGACCAATGAAAAGCTTTCCCTTTCAGGGATGGCTTTTTTGCTTTTATGGCGTTTAATGAAATTAAAAATCTTATGAAAGTTAGAATTAATACAATTCAGGAAACAAATATCCAAAATCATTAATAGTTAACTGATGAAAATAAATTTTTGTATTTTTGGTATCAATATGAAAAAAATTATTCAATTATCGATTCTGCTAATTCTGTTTTGCATAGTCTCATTTGCCCAAGTGAAAGACAAACCTGTTTTAACAGATGGTGATTTTAAGGAAACACTTTATTCTAAATATAAAAAAGAAGTTCAAGCATTTAACAAAAATGATTTTGATAAATTATTTTTTGACTTTTTCCAAATTCAAGGAGATAAAAAAATCATTTTAACTAAAGAAGAGTATTATACTTATACCGTAAAAATTGCTATTTATTCTGAGAAGTTAGGACTTCTTTACAAAACCCAAAAAGAAGAATCTCAAAAGGCAAAGTTGGAATGGATGAGTAAGAATTATCAAGATTACTTGCAATCAAAAAAATAATACAAACCTACTTGAAAAAAATTATTCCAATATTATTTTTATTTATTTTACAATCTTGTCAATATTTTGAGAAGCCAATTCCTTCAGAAGATGAACTGCTAAAAGAAAAATTAAAAGAAATAAATTGGAACCAAGTTGATGAATATCCATCGGTTCTAGAATGCGAAAAACTCACTAACGAAGCGCAACGCAAACAATGTTTTTTTGAATTTTTAACCACTACAATTCAACAAAAATTAAGCACCGACACACTTTCGGTTTTGTACCCTGAACTAGATACCATTGAAGTGAAAGTTACTGTATTTCCTGATGCTACAATGAAGTTTGAACCTCAGTTTCCAAAAGATTCGGTTACCTACGACAAAGTAAAAATAGATAGTATTTTGAGCGCGAGATTAATTGATTTCCCTAAAGTTAATCCAGCACTTAAACATGGAATTGCAGTAAAAACACAATTTATTCTTCCTGTAATTTTAAAAAGTGAATAATCTCACTTTATAAAAATTTATTGTTTAGAAAAATGCCGTTCTTTCCAAGAAAAACTTCCAAACATAGAAAATAGTCCCACTAAACTTGAGAAAAAAGGATAAATAACACTACTTGCTACTGGTAAAAAGAATTTTTTATTCCGCAAATATGCATTTGATTTATAGAGTAATATATAATCTAATACGTATTTAATTATAAAAAATAATAAGAAAATTTTCAATTTTAAATAACCCGAAATTGACAATCCGATACTGATCACCAAACCCAAATTCATCAACAACACAAAAACAGCTAAAAATTTAGCATATGTATTTTGATAGCTTGTAGTTTTACTTGCCCATCGAGCGCGTTGCATAAAGAGTTGGTACAAATCGTTTTCGGGTTTTGTTTTTACAATGACATCTTTGTGTTTTAGATAGTGCACTTTTTCGGGCATTTTCGCCACTGCTTTTTGCAAGAGGAAAACATCATCGCCACTGGCTATTGTATCATTTCCATTGAAGCCATCAAGTTCAAGAAATAATTTTTTGGTATAAGCAAAATTGGCACCATTACACATAAATGGTTTCCCAATACCAAAACTACCAAGGGTTGTGCCTTGTAAACTCATTAAATCTAATTGTTGAAACCAATGAAACCAGTTATTCTTAATTTTATAGATGACGGCTCCAACCACCATTTCAGGATTTTTATTTTGAATGAAATTATCTAACGTAAGCAACCAGTTTTTTTTTACAATACAATCAGCATCAGTCGTTATGATCCATTGGTTTTTTACAATTGGAATTGCTTTAGAAATTGCATCTTTTTTTGGCGAATTTGATAACCTTAAATTTTCTAACAATGTAGTCTCAATTAATCCGTTTTGCATTCGCCACTTAGTATAAATAGATTCAGAATTATCTTTTGAAAAATCGTCAATCATTATCAATTCAAATAGTTCTTTAGGATAATTTAGTTTTGCAATTGATTTTAATAATATAGGTAAATTTTTAGCTTCGTTACGAAATGGAACTAGTATTGAAAAAGTAGTTTTTGGATTCAAATTAGTTGGTTGAAACGATTTTATCTTAGAAAAACCATAAATCAATTGTAGGATAAATATGCTGTAAATAGCTAGAATTAGAAAAATAATTACATTTATCATAAAAAGTCTAAAAAGATTTAAATTTATCCTTTAGTCACAATTTGCATGGTATCACGACTCACTTGTTTTAGCAAAACTTCTTTGTCTTTTTCGACCATTACTGCCGACGCTTCATCAAAATGTCTTATAGTATACAAAGAAACATTTTCGTTATAAGTCACCTTAAATTTCTTTGACAATGCATTTTTAAGTATTTCAAAATTTCCGAATTTGTCTTCAATACATACTGAAAAACTAATTGCAGAATTTTGAATTAAACTCACTTTCATTTTATATTGGTGAAACATTAAAAATATTTCACTGATATTTTCCTCCATAATAAATGAAAAGTCAATCGATGAAAGCGAAATTAAAAGTTGCTCTTTTTTTAAAATAAAACATGGCGTTTGTGGATCTAAATCTTTTCCTTTTGAGACAGAAGTTCCAGGCAAAAGCGGATTTAAAAATGATTTAACATACAACGGTATTTCTTTTTTTTGTAGTGGTTGCAACGTTTTTGGATGAATAACTGTTGCTCCATAAAATGCCAGTTCAATAGCTTCTCTGTAAGATATTTGATTTAATAATACGGCATTTTCAAAATAACGAGGATCAGCATTTAAAACTCCTGGAACATCTTTCCAAATGGTAATACTTTCAGCATTTAGGCAATATGCAAAAATTGCAGCGGTGTAATCTGAACCTTCTCTGCCAAGTGTAGTTGTAAAACTATTTTCGTCCGAACCCAAAAATCCTTGAGTAATTTGCAATGCTTTTTTGGTAACACCTTTAGAAATTAAATTTTGTGTTAATTCCCAGTCAACATTTGCATCCCTATAGTTAGTATCAGTTTTTATAAAATTTCGAACATCTAACCAACTATTTTTTACGTCACAAAAATCAAAATAATTACTTACGATTGTAGTTGAAATTAACTCACCATAACTCACAATTTGATCGTAAACAAAGTTATAATTAGGCGATTTATTGCTTCTTAAAAAATATTCTAAATCGGAGAAATGGGAATTGATATCTAAAAAAACATCGTGATTTTCATCTTCAAATAAATCTAGTAGAATTTGATAATGGTATTTTTTTACATCTTGAATTGATGATTGAAGTTCATTTGATTTTTCAAAATAATTTTTAATTACAATTTCTAATGCGTTTGTGGTTTTTCCCATTGCCGAAATAACAAGCAAAACATCGTCATACCCGACGGTTTTTAAAACATGTAACACATTTTTAATTCCATCAGCATCCTTTACAGAAGCACCACCAAATTTAAATATTCTCATTCTTGAACTTTGTTTTTATTCTCAATAAATGTTTCAATACCAATTTCATCCATTTGGACTACATTCCAATCGTCAAGTATTTTAGCGCCACTTTTTTTGTAAAATTCTATAGCCGGTGTGTTCCAATTAAGCACATTCCATTCTATTCTTCGAACTCCATCTCGTTTTCCCTGCTGTATAATTTCACTGTAAAGTGCAAATCCTGCGCCGATTCCTCTTTTATTTTCTTTTACAATTAAATCTTCTAGATGAATGGTTTTTCCTTTCCAAGTAGAATACCGATAATAAAATAATGCGATTCCGATAATTTCATTTTCAAGTGCAGCAACAAAAGTTTTAAACAGCGGATTTTCACCAAATCCATCTCTAATTAATTCTGGCACAGTCATTACAACTGCGTCTGGTTCTTTTTCAAAAATAGCCAGCTCTTTTATTAATTCTAAAACAGCTGGCATATCAGATTCTACTCCTTTTCTTATAATCATTTTTTGAGTTAAAAGCGAAGTAACTTCGGTTATTTTTTCTTCTTTTTAACAACTTTTTTAGTTGCAACTTTTACTGTATTTGAAAATGCTTTTTGAACGTAAGGTTTGTACAATCCGTCTGCTTGTGCTCTAGCTTTAGCATTGTCTGCACGATCTTTAGGATCTGGATGTGAACTCAACATTTTAGTCAAAAAATCAGATTGATTTGAACCGCTTAAAGTTTCTAAAACAGTAAAAGCGCCTTCCTCAGCATTGACATTATATTTATTTCTTTTCAGGAAATTATAAGAGAAAAGATCAGCATCTGACTCTTGTTTTCGACTGAATTTACTTTCTAAAATTGCATTTCCAATCTGTCCTAATTGACTGTTAGTTAGCTCTGCAACTTTATCAGATTGAGAACTAACTGCTCCTATAATTGCAGCTTTTCGATAAGCCGATTTAATAGCGTCTTTAGAATCTTGATTTGCTACATGTCCTATTTCGTGACCAATTACTGCAAGCAATTCATTATCGTCCATAATATCCATCAAACCTGAAAAAACACGTACACTTCCGTCAGCTGTAGCAAAAGCATTTACATCTTTAGTGAGATAAACTTTATAATTTAACGACAAACCGCTTTCGTGAGTATGTTTCCCAAAAACTCGATTTAACCTCAAAGCATATCCATTATTAGAAGGAGCAACTGTATGAGTCGAATCCATTTTTTTTACTGCAGCCAATGATATTCTTGCCGCGTCTTCATTAGAAAAAGTTAAACTTGCCATTCCATTTTGGATTGCACCTAATGCCTTTTCTCCTAAACTTATTTGAGCGTTTAGCTTGCAAATACCAAATGCAAATACCATCAAAATCGTAGCGATATTTCTTACTTTCATTATTATTTATTTAAATTATGTTTTAGCAAATATAAAATAACTTTATCGATTTATTGTTACAGATTTATTTCTGCATTTTGAGATACAAATTAAATAAAAAAACGATATTTGTACTCACAACTACAACGATTTCGTAAATGGAAACACGCAACAAAACTTTAGGGGAATTTATTATTGAAAACCAAAATGCTTTTCAGTATTCATCGGGCGAATTATCCAGAATTATAAACTCTATCCGACTTGCTGCTAAAGTGGTGAATTATAAAGTAAACAAAGCTGGATTAGTCGATATCGTTGGTGCAGCTGGCGAACAAAATATTCAAGGTGAAGACCAGCAAAAACTAGATGTTTATGCAAATGAAGTGTTTATTCAAACTTTAATCAACCGAGAAATAGTTTGCGGAATTGCATCAGAAGAAAACGATGATTTTATTACAGTTGCAGGAAGCGACAACAGCCATAACAATAAATATGTGGTTTTAATGGATCCGCTTGATGGCTCTTCAAACATTGATGTAAATGTTTCTGTAGGAACTATTTTTTCGGTTTATAGACGTGTTACTCCAATAGGAACACCAGTTAAAATAGAAGATTTTCTACAAAAAGGAATAAATCAGGTTGCAGCTGGTTATGTAATATATGGAACTTCAACTATGCTGGTTTACACTACTGGACATGGCGTAAATGGTTTTACCTTGAATCCTGCTATTGGAACTTTTTATTTGTCACATCCTAATATGAAATTTTCTAAAGAAGGAACAATTTACTCTATAAATGAAGGGAATTATGTCCATTTTCCTCAAGGAGTAAAAAATTATTTAAAATATTGTCAACTTGAGGAAGGCGATCGCCCTTATACTTCTAGATATATTGGAAGTTTAGTGTCTGATATTCATCGCAATATGATAAAAGGAGGCATTTATATTTATCCTACCAGTTCCAAAGCTCCAAAAGGAAAACTCAGGTTGCTTTATGAATGTAATCCGATGGCTTTTATAGTAGAACAAGCCGGAGGAAAAGCTAGTGATGGATTTAATCGAATTATGGAAATCGAGCCAACCGAATTACATGAAAGAGTTCCGTTTTTTTGTGGGAGTTACAGTATGGTTGAGAAAGCCGAAGAATTTATGAGATCAACTTAATATCTAAAAACATTAATCCGTTTAATTTTTACATGGGGGAAAAAAAAGCGCAAAATTCAATATTTTGCGCTTTTTTCATTTCAATTTGAATTATTTATTCATGTGAGTCATTTCATAAACAAAAGTATCTGAATCTACATTTAACATTAATAACGACATTGCTTTATCAACTATAAAAGGCACATTTCCTGGAGTAAACCCGAGAGCTAATGCAAATTTGAGTAAAATTTCTTTTTGTTTTGGTCCTAAAACATGATCAGCATAAACCATTCTCGATAAATCGTATAGTCTTTCCAGTCTATGAGCATGCAAATAAGGAGGATTGATAGGATATTTAGTTGGATTTTCTAAAATTTCATCATATTCAGCCTTTGAAATTTCCAATCTGATGGCTAGTTTATCCAAAAATTGTTTTTCTTCAACACTTAAATCACCATCTGCGATAGCAACTCGTACAATTGCCGAAAAATGACTTTTATTTCTACTTTTAAATTCGCTATCAAATAAATCTGAAAATGACATATTGTTATGTTTTAATTTTTTGCAAATATAAATTTATTTACTCGGGAATCAAAAAAAAACCAGCTGGTTTGATGTATTGATTTTTAGTACATTTGTTTTAAACTACCAAATCATGAAAAAATATTTCATTCTGCTTGTTATGACTACAAACTTATCATTGATTGCTCAAAATACAAATCCACTATTAAAAACTTGGAAAGGAGAAAATGAAGGTGCGCCAGCTTTTAATGACTATAAAATTTCTGATTTTAAACCAGCCTTGGAATTTGCAATTCAAGAAAAATTAAATGAAACAAATGCTATTGCCAATAACTTAAAACCTGCAACTTTTAAAAATACTATAGAGGCACTTGAAAAAACAGGCAAAACACTTTCAAGAGTTCTCGCGGTGTATGGAATTTATAGTTCAAATTTAAACAGTCCCGAATTTGAACCAATAGAAACCGAATTTGAACCAAAACTTGCCAATCTATCGGATAAAATTACACAAAACACTAAGTTATTTAAACGAATTGAAAGCGTTTATAATTTGAAATCTAAAACCAAATTAACTAAGGAACAACAACGATTAATTAAAGTATATTATGAAAATTTTGTTCGTCAAGGTGCTAAACTAGGTGCCAAAACTAAAGCTAAAGTTGCCGATATAAATGGAAAACTCGCCGGATATTATACTAAATTTAGTCAAAACTTATTGTCCGAAGAAAATAATCAATTTGTAGAAATTACATCAGATGCAGATTTTGCTGGATTATCAGACGAACTAAAAAATAGTGCTATAGCTAAGGCAAAAGAGCGAAAGTTGAGTAGTTTGGGTTGCATTGAAAACACGCGATCGTCAGTAGAACCATTTTTAACGTATTCGAGCATTCGAACTTTAAGAGAAAAAGTTTGGAGAATGTTTATTAATCGTGGCGATAACGGAAACGCTCAAGATAATAATGCTACAATTGTCGAAATATTAAAACTTCGTTCAGAACGTGCTAAATTGCTAGGTTTTTCATCTCATGCTAGTTGGAAATTATCTAACACAATGGCAAAAAATCCTGAAAACGCAATGAAATTAATGCTCGATATTTGGAAACCTGCAATAGCACAAGTAAAAATAGAAGTTGCCGATATGCAAAAAATTGTAGATTCCGAAGGCGGAACTTTTAAAATTTCACCATAGGATTATCGTTACTACGCCGAAAAAGTTAGGAAAGCGAAATTTGATTTAGATCAAAACGAAGTCAAACAATATTTGCAACTAGACAAGTTAAGAGAAGGAATGTTTTGGGTAGCTGGCGAATTATTTGATTTAAAATTTGTTTTAGTACCCAATATCGAAGTGTATCAAGCAGATGTAAAAGTGTGGGAAGTTGTAAATAAAACTACTGGAAAACATGTTGGGCTTTGGTATTTTGACCCTTATGCACGTAAAGGAAAACGGTCTGGTGCATGGATGAATGAGTATCGAAGTCAAGAAAAATTTGATCGAAATATACCAACAATTGTTTCTAATAATGCAAATTTTATAAAAGGAAAAGATGGAGAACCAGTTTTGATTTCGTGGTCTGATGCAAGTACATTGTTTCACGAATTTGGTCATGCTTTGCACGGATTGTGCTCAAACGTGAATTATCCAACTTTAGCAGGAACAAATGTAGCGCGAGATTATGTTGAGTTTCCATCTCAAATTTTAGAACATTGGTTATCAACTCCAGAAGTATTAAAAAACTATGCTTTAAATTATAAAACTAATGAGCCAATGCCACAAAGTTTACTTGATAAAATAGAAAAAGCATCAAAATTTAATGAAGGTTTTTCAACAGTTGAATTAATTTCGAGTGCCTTAATTGACATGAAATTGCACATGACAAATGATGATATAAATCCAGATACTTTTGAGAAAATCACTTTAGATACCCTAAAAATGCCGTCAGAAATAGTAATGCGTCATCGCACACCACAGTTTGGACATATATTTTCTAGTGACGAATATTCCGCAGGATATTACAGCTATTTGTGGGCAGATGTAATTTGTGCAGATGCATTTGAAGCGTTTACAGAAGCAGGTGGACCATATGATAAAACAGTCGCAAAACGATTGCTAAAATATGTATTTAGCTCGGGCAACACCACTGATCAAGGTGATGCTTTTAGAAGTTTTAGAGGTCGTGATGCAAAAGTAGATGCATTAACGCGCGCAAAAGGGTTTCCTATTGTAAAATAATAATTTTTTACGAAATCTAAAATTAATAATTCTCGTCGGGATAATAATTTTCATCAGAATTCTCTTTCTGGAAAGTTGCTCGTGAATGATTCTCGTTTAAAGATTTAGTTATTATAGTTTGATATTTTTTAGCCAAATCTTTCTCTTCAACTATTTTTTGTTGTGGAAACACCTTAAATACATCGGCATTTATTTTATTATTATTATATCCAAAAGCAATAGAATATAGCATTTTAACAGGAACTTCTGGTTTTTCAGCTTTTTTTGAAACTTCGTAAAAATAATATACTGTAGGTTTACCATGAAAATCTACTTGACGCTTTTCTAATAATTTTAGTCCATCTTTTTCTTTCAAATCCTCAAAATTTACGATTGCTGCTTGTACAATTTCATCATCTGTAATTTCGCTTAATCCTATATTTTTATTGTTATTTAATAATAATTGAATGGTTAAAAACCGAGTTTTCGAATTGTTTAAAGCTTCTTTAATTTGCTCATCATTCCAAGTATTATTTACAATTCCAAGTCGGATTAATTCAGAGTTAAGTTGTGGCAAATCAAGTTTTTTAATTTTATTTAATAACTGAATTATTACATCATCTTGCTGAAAATTGGAAATTAAATTTAAATAGTTTATCAAATGTTCAGTTGGCGCATCAGAAGCTGAAATAACTTCAGAAACTGCCTCATTATCAGTTGTATCGACTATTGCTTCTTCATTTTCTGTAATATCTTCTAATGGATTTTCTATTGCTTCAACAGCACTAATTTCATCTGGATTAGGATTTTTTTCTTTCCAACTTACCATTCGTTTGTATTCTAATTTTGTATTGGTAAGTATTATTTTTTTATAGGAATTTAATTTTTTAGGAGCTATTAAATTCCTATCAAATAGTGTATTGCAAAAATCTAAAAGTGGTTCAGAATATTCTTTTATGGCGTAATAATCCATAATTTTAGGGAATAAAAATTTGCTGTTATCAGTGTCTTCTTTAAACGAAACAAACAAATTTGAAATATCATAATCATTATCTGAAACAGGTAAATCGTAATCCAATAAATCCAATATTTTTTGATAGCCCAGTTTTGATTTTTGATTTGAAAGAGCTTTAAGAATGCTGATTTGTGTAGCCGTTTTTGTAGATTCTTTTTTATAAAAATTCTCTAAAAATGGAATTACTCTTGAATCTTGAATGTACCCTATTTTTTCAATTAAATATTCAATAGCTTCATTTTCAGTTGGTTTAAATTTAAAAGTTGTTAAGAAATTTATTACTGGATCTAAATCTTTTGTATTAATTTTAAGTTCATTTACGGATTTCATTGCCGAATATCTAATGGTGTCTTTTTGACTATTAGCATCTTCCATAAAAACTTTGAGCTTATCGTCAAAAACAGATGTCGTATTTTTTTGTGTTGGAACAAATGTGTTGAATGTTTTTTCTATAAATTCGTTATCATTTTTATAATTTTTATCTACCAAAACACTCATTTCAACACTAGCATCTCCGGTGAAAAAAAGTTTGTATTTTATTGCTTGGCTGGAATTTGACTTTCCAACTACCGCATTAAAAATATGAATATTTGAATTATTATCAATCGATTTAGATTCACTAATAATTTCATATTTGTCCTCTTTTGTGGCAATTAAATCATCCCATTTCGATTTTGAAAATCCTTTTTTGATGTAAAATTGTGGATTTAAAAGTGATATTTTAGAAGTGTTTTGACCGTAATCATGATCATAATTATAATCTGAGTAAGATAAATCATATTCTTTTAAAATATGTTTTTTAAAATTCACTGCAATCGAATCTAAATTATCAATTTGCTGGTATTTATGATATTTGTAATAATCAAAATCAATGGTTTCACCGTTTTCAGAATTGAAATTATACACCACAGATTTTGATAAAAACTTGTTTTTTAATTTGGATTTATTAGTGTCTAGATCTAAAAATATTTTTTGATTTGGCTTTTCGGGAATATCAATTTTAAATTTAGCAATGGTATCAGTAAAGGTTTTGTTCTCTAAATTAAATTTAGTTTTTTGAGCAATAAAGGAATCAAAAAATTTATTGGAATTAATTTCAGATGCATCTACGGTTCCCATTAAATAATACTTGTTACCATCAATTACCGTTTTTAATCTTATAATTTTGGTTCCAATTTTTGATTCTGATTTACACGACTTTTTATCTGTAGTAAAATTAAAATTTGAACCTTCAATATCGTGTTGCAGGTAAAATTCGTCTTGTAACTGTTTCAATTCGAAATTTGTATCTTCCAGAGTACTTGCATCATTTACTTTATTTTCAGTCAAAAAATAATGTGCTTTTTCTTGATTGTCAAACGCCTGAATTTCTATTTTAGTTTCTATTTCTTGTTCGGTGCCATAAATAAAATTAAACGCAGGAACCTCAACAGAAAAATCTCCATTTTTGGGTGAAATTTTATCCCAAGTATTTTTGAAATTTTTAATTTTGATGCCATCAAAAACCTCATTTTCAAATTGTTTTACATAATTTCCCGATCCGGTCATTGAAACAACAATGAGTTCCAAAGGTGTGATATAAAATTTCCAATGTTGCTTATTCCCATTTTTAGTAGCGTTCTTAATATCATAACCTACAAAGTTTTCTTGCTGAAAAACGTTTTTTTCTATAATGGTTCCTGCTATATTCTCAAAAAATAAACTGTCCAAAGTTTTAGGATTAAAATCTCGATTTTTTTTATCAAGAAAATAATTTAGTGGCAATCGTTTTATGGTAATAGCACCCCCATTTGTAAAATCGAGAGATCCAATATTTTGATTTATCTTAAATTGATTTTTATTTAAGGGCATTTTAATCATTTCATCTTGAGTGGAAACTTCTTTAAATCCTGGATTTGGAAAATAGTCTTCGATAGTTTTTTTCTGCTTTTCACCATTATTGGAAAACACATCTATAATGGGCAAAACGGTGTAACCTTTGTCTTTTAAAAGTTGAATAACGCCCTTTTTACCCGACAAATGTGCTGCTCCAATTGCTGAAAATAAACTGCCAGTTTTAGCTAACGAATCGATACTTCGAGCCATAATTACATTGCGATTTGTAATCATAACGTCATGTCCTTTTTTAGAAAACATTAATTTATAAATGGAATCGAGCATTACAATATCTTTCTCTCTGTAATATTGTTTTAAAGTTTCGTTGAAATTTCCAGATTTAATTATCTTCATCAACAAATCTCTATTTTTCGGTTCCGGTTGAGAATCTTCATGCTTAATTTTCATGATAGATAATAGGGATGTTTTTGCACTTTCCAGTCCCACAATTCTCTTTTTATATTTTCGTCCAGTTTGATAAATAAACATGTCTAAAACAGTATTCTCCTGATAATCTGCTTGCCCACCTTCGATTCCCGAGAGCATATTGTTGAAATAATTATTGTTTGTAAACTGCAAATTCAATTCTTTTGTTTTTACGGGTGACATATAAAATGTGCTGTAAAAACTTTCAGGAGCTTTGTAAAATTGCCCTCTAATTAACTCAAACACATCATTCCAAGTCTCAGGATCACTTTCATTAGAGACAATATCTGCAGCTAATAAATTTTTAAAAAATGCATCAGACAAATGATAGGAAACTTTATCGTTAACGTGCATTGTGCCATACAAATAAGATTTTTTAGTTAATCCTTTTCCGGATATTTCCCAAAACAAAGTTTTTTCGTTTTGTGCAAATAATACGGAGGTAAATAATAAAAAAGGGAGGATCAATAATTTTTTCAAAGTAGCAAATTTTTAGAAACAAATATAAATAAAAACGGTACCTCAAAAATGAAATACCGTTTTTTATTTTAAGAATTAAAATCTGACAAATTAGTTTAATCTATTCAATTTTTTTTGGGCACTATCGATGTCTTCTTGAATTTGAGAAATTTTTAATTGTTGTTTTGTGATTTTTACATTTCCTTTCTCAATCTCTACAGGAGTAAGTTTGCCTCTAGATTTTGCTCTTTCAAACTTTGATTGCATTTTTTCTAATTCGCGCTGCCCATCTTGTTTTTTATCTTGATATTTGGAAAGTTTTTTTTGAGCATCGCTTAATCTGTCTTGCTCTTTTTCCATTTTTTTATTGGCTTTTTCATATTTTTTTCGTTCTCTATCGGCATCTTTTTGAGCATCTTTTGCATCATTTGCGGCACGATCTACTTTTCGTTGAGCCTCTTCTTGTTGCTTTAACGATTGTTTCTGATTTTTTAAATCTTGTTCTAATTTTGCTTTTTCTTGTGCTTGCTGATTTTCCAGTTGCATAGCTTTTATTTGTAATGAATCTGTGGCAACTGGTGTTACCGTTTCTTGAGCATACAAGTTTTGAAAACTTACAAATAGAAGCGCAATAATAATGAATTTAATTTTCATGTTTTAATTGTTTAAAGTTATTATCTATTTTTACATCTTCAGATTAATAAATATTTACAACCTGAATATGATAAAAGATTTTAATAAATATAGTACAAAATTTAATTTTGGCAAAATTATTCTAACCTTAATTTTATGTGTAGCATTATTAGATTGTAAAAACTCAAATTTTAACAAGGAAAATTCTAATCAAAAAACAGCTGTTTCAACGGAATTTAATTTCTTGCCCACGTCAAATACTAAGGAAATTGTTGTTCATGATTTTTATACTTTATCTTATAACGAAAAGTATGAACAAGCTGAATGGGTGGCTTATAAACTAAGTTCAGATATGGTTTCGCAACACCACTTTAAGCGTCCCTTTTTTATAGATGATCCCAGAGTTGAAAGTCGATCGGCAAGTTGGAAAAATTACAAAAATTCTGGATTTGATAAAGGGCATCTGTGTCCTGCAGGCGATATGAAATTTTCTGAAAAAGCTTTTGATGACACTTTTTTTACATCAAATATTTCACCACAAAAACACGATTTTAACGATGGTATTTGGAACACTCTAGAAAGCAAAGTGCGTTATTGGGCAGTAAAATATAATGAAATATATGTAATAACTGGAGGCATTTTAAATAATAATTTACAAACTATAGGTCGAGAAAAAGTTGCCGTACCTAACTATTTTTATAAAGTTTTATTAACTAATTCTGGAGGAGAATATAAGGTGATTGCCTTTTTAGTGCCAGCTGTAAATAATACTGAACCATTGTATAAATTTGTTGTTTCGGTTGATTCAATAGAAAAGGTCACAGGAATTGATTTTTTTCCAAGGCTCAACGATACTCTTGAGAATACTTTAGAACGCAATAGTGATTATAAAAAATGGTCTTTTTAAATAGCAATGTTATAAAACAACAATATGTAGTCGATTTTATACATGATTTAAATAACTTTGAAGCAACACAAAGGATTTAACAAAAAATTATGCGGTTGATTATTTCTTGGCATAGTTTTTTACGTAATTTAGATGAAAAATTTAATGAATACAATAGTTCAATTTATGAAAAGACATTATAAAATACTTTTAATAGTTTTAGTAGCAGCCATAGGATTATGGAGTTTTATGCCAAAAACTAAAAGTAATGATCCTGAAAAAGATAAAGCATTATTAGAATTGCTAACTTTTGTAATCGAAAGAGGTCATTACAGTCCTGTAGCAATTGACGACATTTTCTCAAAAGGTATTTATAAAGATTACATCGCAGCTTTAGATCCATCTAAACGATTTTTTTTGCAATCGGATATGGATGAGTTTTCGCAATATGAAACTAAGATAGATGACGAAATTAAAGATAAAGATTTAACCTTTTTTGAGTTGACCTATTCTCGATTGATGAAACGAATGGAAGAAAGTAAAGGATATTACAAAACAGTATTAGAATCTCCGTTTGATTTCACTATTAATGAGGACATCAATACTGATTATGAAAAAATGCCTTATGCTAAAGATGTAGATGCCCTTAAAGAGCGTTGGAGAAAACAAATTAAACTTTCTACTTTATCATCTTATGTTGACAAAATTAAACTTCGAGAAGATATTGCTAAAAATAAAGACAAATCCCCTACTGAGAAATTAGAAGAATACAAAAGCAAATTAGGGACGAAAATTACGCCTGAGCTTGAAAAAAAGTTTTTGGATAACTTAGCAAAAGAGAAAAACGAAGCCCCTAAAAGCAATGAACAACTTGAAAAAGAAACTCGTGAAAGCACTTTAAAATCATTAAACGAGTATTTTGGTTTTATCAAAGACTTGGATCGTGAAGATTGGTTCTCTGTTTTTGTAAACTCAATTGCATCCCGATTTGACCCACATACTTCTTATTTTGCTCCAGACGAAAAAGAACGTTTTGACGTGAGTATGAGTGGTAAACTAGAAGGAATTGGTGCACGATTACAGAAGAAAAATGATTTTACAGAAATATCCGAATTAATTTCGGGTGGTCCAGCTTGGAGAGGAAAACAACTAGAAGCCGGCGATGTAGTTTTAAAAGTAGCTCAGGCAAATGCAGAACCTGTAGATGTTGTAGGAATGCGTCTGGATGATGTTGTGAAAAAAATCAAAGGACCGAAAGGAACCGAAGTACGATTAACCGTTAAAAAAACCGATGGTACTATTAAAATCATCACCATTATAAGAGACGAAATTGAAATTGAAGAAACCTATGCTAAATCGAGCATCGTTGAAAAAAATGGATTGAAGTATGGCGTTATTTATTTGCCAAAATTCTATATCGATTTTGAGAATAAAGACAGTCGTGATGCTGGCAAAGACATTGCAATAGAAGTCGAACGGTTGAAAAAAGAAAATGTAAAAGGAATAATTATCGACGTTCGCGATAATGGTGGTGGAAGTTTAAAAACTGTAGTTGACATAGGTGGATTATTTATAGAACAAGGACCAATTGTACAAATAAAATCGGCTGCTGGTAAAAAAGAAGTATTGTATGATCGCGATAGCAAAGTGGAATGGGATGGTCCGTTAGTAATAATGACTAATAGTTTTTCTGCCTCAGCTTCCGAAATTTTGGCCGCTGCAATGCAAGATTATAAACGTGCAGTAATCATTGGTAGTAAACAAACTTACGGTAAAGGAACCGTACAAAATGTAATCGATTTAAATCAGTTTGTAAAAGGCAACACTTACGGTGATTTAGGCGCGCTAAAAACCACAACACAAAAATTTTATAGAATAAATGGAGGCTCAACGCAGTTGGAAGGTGTAAGCAGTGACATTGTAATGCCCGATCGTTATGCCTACTTAAAAATGGGAGAACGCGACGTAGATAATGCCATGCCTTGGGATAAAATTGATGCGGCAGATTACAAAGTTTGGGACAAACAAACAAATTTTGACTTGGCAATTGCAAAAAGCAAAACCCGTTTGCAAAACAATGCTCAAATGAAGTTGATTGACGAAAATGCTAAGTGGCTTGACGAGCGAAATAAAGAAAATATATACAGCTTGCAGATAGATAAATTTAAACAAGAACAAAAGGTACTTGAAGATACTAACAAAAAGTACAAATCGATTGCAGATTATACAAATCCGTTTCAGTTTAAATCATTACCATACGAGCAAGAGTTAATGAAAAAAGATGAAACTCTTAAAGAAAAAAGAGATCGTTGGCACGAAAGTTTATCAAAAGATATTTATGTGGAAGAAGCTATTCATGTTTTAGACGATTTACAAGCTAACGGAAACGGGAAGCAACTTACTACCAAAATCAAAAAAGAAAAACTAATGAAGTCATAAGACAATAAATATTTTGTCTATAAAAAAACCTCGTTCCAAAATTGAAACGAGGTTTTTTTTTGAATATCTAAAATTAGAAATCAGATATTGACTTATCCTAGAGCTGCTCTTTTAAATCCTATTACTACTAAATTAGCATCAACAGATTTAATATAATTTGCAACACTTAACGAGCTATCTTTAATATAATCTTGGTTTACTAAGGTATTGTCTTTAAAGAATCGACCTAGTTTCCCTTTTGCTATATTTTCAATCATTGCTTCTGGTTTTCCTTCTTGACGCAATAAATCTTTAGCAATTTCAATTTCTTTAGCAATAGTATCTGCATCTACCTCAGCTTCATTTAAAGCTATTGGATTCATTGCAGCAGCTTGCATAGATACATTTCTAGCTGCTTCTTCTGCACCATCAACGTTTGCAGAAAGTGCCACTAAAGTAGCAATTTTATTTCCAGAATGAATGTATGATCCTACAAAAGCACCTGCTAGTTTTTCAAAAGTTCTGATTTCAAGTTTTTCACCTATAACACCTGTTTGCTCTACTAACTTTTCAGCAACCGAAATTCCATGAAAATCTGCCACCAAAAATTCTTCTTTAGTAGTATAATTCAAAGCTAAATTAGCCATTTCTGTAGCCATTTTAACAAAATTTTCGTTCATCCCAACAAAGTCGGTTTCACAATTTAAAGTAATTACTACACCTTGAGTTTTATCTGCATTCACCACCGCAATTGCAGCGCCTTCAGTAGATTCTCTATCAGAACGATTTGCCGCAACTTTTTGACCTTTTTTTCGAAGGTTTTCAATTGCTAAATCAAAATCGCCATCAGATTCTACTAATGCTTTTTTGCAGTCCATCATTCCTGCACCAGTTATGGTTCTTAGTTTATTTACGTCTGCAGCAGTAATTGTTGCCATTCTATTTTATTTTTAAGATTAAAATTCTTTTAAAATAAATTACGAATTATGTTATAAATATTACGGAAAATTCACGTAATTTATAAATCATAATTCGTAATTGTTTTGTTTTATTCTTCTGTTTTTGCCTCTTCTGGAGCAACTTCAACTTCTGGAGCTTCAACTGAATCAGCAACAGGAGCTTCCGCAACTGCTTCTACAACAGTTGTTGTATCTTCTTGTGCTACCACAGTTTCATGAGTATCATCACCATCTTTGTCAGAAGTTCTATTTGCTAATCCATCTTTTACAGCATCTGTAACTAGAGTCAAAATTTTATCGATTGATTTAGAAGCATCATCATTTGCTGGGATAACGTACTCTACATCACGTGGATCAGAGTTAGTATCTACCATTGCGAAAACTGGAATGTTTAATTTTTGTGCTTCTTTAATTGCGATATGTTCTGCCATGATATCAACAACAAATAATGCTGCTGGTAATCTTGACATATCAGAAATTGAACCTAAGTTTTTTTCTAATTTTGCTCTAAGACGATCAACTTGTAAACGTTCTTTTTTAGAAAGTGTCATGAACGTACCATCTTTTTTCATTTTATCAATAGTAGCCATTTTTTTAACGGCTTTTCTGATAGTAACAAAATTTGTTAGCATTCCACCAGGCCATCTTTCTGTGATGTAAGGCATGTTGCAAGCTGCAGCTTTTTCAGCTACAATATCTTTAGCTTGTTTTTTAGTTGCAACAAATAAAATTTTTCTGCCCGAAGCTGCAATTTTTTGCATGGCTACGCTAGCTTCTTCTATTTTTGCTGCTGTTTTATATAGATTTATAATGTGTATTCCATTACGTTCCATATAAATGTATGGAGCCATATTTGGGTTCCATTTGCGAGTCATGTGTCCAAAGTGAACACCTGCTTCTAATAATTCTTTAACGTCAATTTTGTTTGCCATTGTGTAATAGTTTACGTTCCGTGATTAGCAATGTGTCACCTTTTTCGCTCTAAGACTACTATCTTTAAGACTTTGGACTACATTTCGATGCTAAACTAACTCCTTATAAAAAGGAATATCGACAACTTTGTTTAAATTTAATTTTAATTGTAAAAATAACATTTCGACTGCGCTCAATGAGACACGCCCGAGATTTAATATCAGAATATTAACGTTTCGAGAATTGGAATCTCTTTCTCGCTTTTTTCTGACCGAATTTTTTACGTTCTACCATTCTTGGATCTCTTGTTAGCAACCCTTCTGGTTTTAAGATAGCTCTGTTTCCTTCGCCAACTTCACACATTACTCTAGCTAAAGCCATTCTTACAGCTTCTGCTTGACCTGTTGAACCACCACCATAAACATTTACTTTTACATCAAAGTTGGTTACGTTTTCTGTCATAGACATTGGTTGTAATACTTTATATTGTAAAGTAGCTGTTGGGAAGTAAGTTGCAAACTCTTTTTTGTTTACAGTAATTTTTCCTGTACCTTCAGTAACATAAACACGTGCAACAGCACATTTTCTTCTACCGATTTTGTGAATAACTCCCATTACTTTAAGTCGTTAAGATTTACGGTTTTTGGTTTTTGAGCTTCATGAGTATGAGCTGTACCAACATTTACATTTAAGTTTCGGAATAATTCAGCACCTAATTTGTTTTTAGGCAACATTCCTTTCACAGCTTTTTCTACTAGTAATGCAGGGTTTTTTTGTTGCATTACTTTAGCAGTTAAGCTTCTTTGTCCTCCTGGATAACCCGTGTGACGAATGTATACTTTTTCGTCCAGTTTGTTTCCAGTTAAGTTAATTTTCTCTGCATTGATAACTATTACATTATCACCGCAGTCTACGTGTGGCGTATAACTAGGTTTGTATTTGCCTCTTAAAATCATAGCGACTTTAGAAGCTAATCGACCTAAGTTATGACCGTCGGCATCAACAACTATCCACTCTTTTGAGCTCGTAGCTTTGGTTGCCGAAACTGTTTTGTAACTTAATGCGTTCACAATTATTTATTTTAATTAAACATTCCATTCCTAATTAAAGGAGTGCAAAAGTACGATTATTTATTATATATACAAATTGCATGTTGTATTTTATTTAATTTTTGATTTATAATACGTTACGAGATAATATCAGTTGATGTGAAATTCAAATTGATAATAAATTATTTTAAAAAAATTTAGTTTATAATTTTTTTAAACTTCAATTATTTGAGCTCTATAATTTATTTGCTTTTAGTATTAAATAATTTATTTTGAACACTAAGTAACTTGAATAATGTGATTTTTTTTGTTAATTTTACATTTTTAAACAAATATGAAATCAAAAGCTACATTAAAACAGATTGCTAAAGAACTTGGAGTTTCGGTTTCTACAGTATCTAAGGCTTTGAATAATAGTGCTGAAATTAGCGAACCTACGAAATTGCGCGTTCAAGAATATGCGAAGCTTAAAAACTATAAGCCTAATATTATTGGTTTAAATTTAAAAAATCGTTCAACTAAAACTATTGGAGTTATAATTCCTAATATTTTAAATTCATTTTTTGCTAAAGTTTTTAGTGGTATTGAAAAAGTTGCAGATGAAAAAGGATATAAAGTTATTACTTGTATTTCAAACGAATCATTAGGAAAAGAAATTGGTGCACTCGAAATGTTGAGTAATGGAACTATTGATGGATTTATACTTTCTATATCTGAAGAAGCACAAAAACTTCAACAGTTTGGACATTTCAAATCAATCATAAATGAAGGAACTCCAATCGTTATGTTTGACAGAACATCAGACGAGGTTAATTGTGACAAAGTAGTAGTAGATGATACTGAATCTGCTATCAATGCAACAGAACATCTATTAAAAACGGGTTGTAAAAATATTGTGTTGTTTTCGAGTATAAATAACTTGAGTGTTGGTAAACTGAGAGTTAAAGGGTTTTACAGAGCTTTTGAAAATAATGGATTGAAAGTAAACGAAGGTTTTGTGATTTTAACTGACAACGCTGAAGATTTTGATGCCAAACTACCTGAGTTTTTCAAGAATAATAAACCAGATGGCATATTTGCAGTTGATGAACATGCATCAGTCATGGCAATGAAATTTGGGATTAAAAACGGTTTCAAAATACCCGATGAACTTTCAATTATAGGTTTTGCAGATGGCGTTTGGTCTCGAAGAATGACGCCAAGTTTATCAACTGTAAGTCAACATGGTCCCGAAATTGGAGAAGAAGCAGTACGAATGTTAATAAAAAAACTAGAAAATAAAGATGAAGAGTATACACATAAAACCACTGTTATTAAAACAGAATTAAGACAGCGAGATTCAACTAAGAAGTTAAAATAAATATGATTTTAAATCATTTTAAACCAAATAAAATTAAGTGTAAATATTAATTATGAGAAAATTTTTAATTTTAGTTTTTGTTTTAGTTACATCAACAGTATTTTCGCAAACAACTTTAGATGTTTTTGAACTTGGCAGAAAAGGAACAGTTGATCAAGTAAATGAGGTTTTAAAATCAAACCCAAAAGTATTTAATGTCGTAAATAGCGATGGATATTCGCCTTTAGTTTTAGCATGTTATCGTGCAAATAATGAGGTTGCTAAAATACTAATTAACTCGGGTAGCGATATAAACGAACTAAGCAAATTTGGAACTCCACTTATGGCATGCATTGTTAAAAATAATAATGAAATTGCTAAACTATTAGTCGAAAAAAAAGCTAATTTAGACTCTGCTGACCCAACAGGAATGACAGCATTAATTTATGCAACAAACTTTAGAAATTACGAAATGGTATCAGTATTAGTAAAAGCTGGTGCAAACGTTGATTATAAAGACATAAAAAAAAGTTCGGCTTTAGACTATGCAATAGTTATGAACGACGACAAACTAATTGAATTATTAAAAAATAAAAATAAAAAACCATGAAAAAAATTACTTTTACACTATTAGCATTTTTAATTGCAAATTTCTTTTTTGCACAAACTTATTCAACGGGAATTATTAACTTTCCATCACCATTAAATCAGTATTCTGTCAAAATAGATGTTACTCAAACATTGGTAACTTTAACTCAAATTATGCCAAGCGATAGATGGCATTCGCTAGCTTTTGACAATGGTGGGGCAATGACAGGACCAGCTGATATTATTGCTTACATTAATACTCCAAATATTTCTGATCGTACCTTAGGTGGCTATCAAGTACCAGCAGCAGATGCTATTCAAAGTTGGACTACAATTTCTGATACTGTTTCGGGAACTACAAGAACAGTAGTTTCAACAAGAGCTTTAAATACAGGAGAACCAAATGATTATGTTTTTTCTGCAAGCGCAGGATCTATAAATTTAGCATGTTCTAGATCTGCTATTGCAAATAATTTTACTTTGCAAGCGCACGGCGGATTATCAAATGCAGTTTCAACAGCTGCATATCAAATTACCTTAGCAAATGAAAGCTTTAAAATAGATGATTTTAAAATTTATCCTAATCCAGCCAAAGGACTTACCAATATTCAATTGCCTTCTGGTATTGAAAGTGGTATTGTTAAAATATATGATGCTCTGGGACGAGTGGTTAAAAATTTAACAATAACTTCAACTGATAATGCTATTTCGACATCTGACTTGACAACAGGAACCTACATGGTAGTTTTAAGAACTGATTATGGTAATGCAACTAAATCTTTGATAATAGAATAAATTATAACTACTAAAAACCAAAGCGATTCTTATTTAAGTATCGCTTTTTTTATTAAAAAATCTAAACAACGATTTTAACATTTTGCAAACTTAATTTTTAATAAGTTTGTAAAAACAATCGAAAAATAATAACAAAATGAAAATTCAAACTAAAGTGAGATTAGGCTTGATAATAGTTACTTCACTAGCACTAAATCAAATCACTGCACAACAAAAAAAACCAGGGATTAATTTAGATTTAATGGATAAATCTGTTAAACCTAATAACGATTTTTTTAATTATGTTAACGGAACGTGGTTAAAAAATACTGAAATACCAGCAGACAAAATTCGTTGGGGAAGTTTTGACGAATTGCGACAAAATACTGATAAAGATGCATTAGCCATTCTTAATGAGGCTTCAAAAAATCCAAAATACAAATCTACTACCGATCAAGGTAAGGCGATTAATATGTATAAAGCAGCAATGGATACAGTTGCACGAAACAAACAAGGAATCGCTCCACTAAAACCCTATTTGGCAAAAATAAACGCCGTAAAGAATATACAGGATTTACAAAAACTAATGATAGAAAACGAAGCTCAAGGTGGTGGCGTTGGGTTTTTTGGTGTAGGTGTTGGAGCCGATGAAAAAAATAGTAATAAAAATACAGTAAGCATAGGACCTGGTGCATTAGGGCTTCCAGATCGAGATTATTTTGTTTCTGACGACAAAGATTCTAAAGAAAAAAGAGAAAAATATGTTGTACACATAGCTAAAATGCTTCAATTTCTAGGAGATACTCCTGCTGTTGCAAAGCTAAATGCCGATAAAATATTAGCCTTAGAAATTGAAATGTCTAAACCAAGACTTAACCGAGTAGAAAGTCGCGATAGCAAAAAACAATACAATCCCACAGCAGTTGCAGATTTAAAAAAAATGTTGCCTATAATTAATTGGAATTCATACTTAAAAGGGGTTGGGTTTACAAAAATTGATACTGTAAATGTAAATCAACCTCGATACATGAATGCTTTACAAGATATTTTTAAAGAAAACAAAATTGACTCTTGGAAGGCTTATATGCGTTGGAATCTTTTAAGAAGTTCTGCTAGCCAATTATCGACCAATATAGAAAAGGCAAACTGGGAATTTTATGGAAAAGCATTAACTGGAGCTTTAAAACAAAGACCGCGTCATGAAAAAGCCTTACAAGTTGTAAACGGAACTGTGGGTGAAGCGTTAGGTAAACTGTACGTAGAAAAAATGTTTCCAGCAGAAGCTAAAACTAAAGCTTACGCTATGATTCAAAATTTAATATTAGCATACAAAGCTCGTATTTCAAATTTGACTTGGATGTCGCCTGAAACTAAAAAAAGTGCTTATGAAAAACTAGATAAATTAACTATCAAAATAGGTTATCCAGACAAATGGGAAGATTACTCGGCACTTGTAGTGAAAAGTCCAGCTGAAGGTGGAAGTTATTTTGATAATATAAAAAGTGTAGCAAAATGGCAGTGGAAAAAAGACTTAGATAAATTGAATAAACCAGTTGATAAAACCGAATGGGGAATGTCGCCACAAACTGTAAACGCTTATTATAATCCTTCTTATAACGAAATTGTATTTCCAGCAGCTATATTACAACCTCCATTTTATGATTATAAAGCTGACGAAGCTGTAAATTATGGCGGCATAGGAGCTGTAATTGGTCATGAAATTTCGCACGGCTTTGATGACCAAGGAGCCAGTTACAATGCAGATGGAAACTTAGTAGACTGGTGGACAAAAGACGATTTAACAAAATTTACTGCTCTTGGTGGTTCGTTAGCCGATCAATATTCTGCATTAGAGCCTTTGCCAGGAACACACGTGGATGGTAAATTTACATTGGGCGAAAACATTGGGGATTTAGGTGGCGTAAATGCTGCTTATGACGGTTTGAAATTATTTTTAAAATCAAACCCAAATCCAGGTTTAATTGATGGTTATACTCCTGAACAACGATTTTTCATATCGTGGGCGACAGTTTGGAGAGGGAAAATTCGTGACGAGGCATTGAAAAATCAAGTAAAAACTGATCCACATTCTCCAGCTATGTATCGGGCTTATGTTCCACTTCAAAATGTTGATTCTTTTTATCAAGCATTTGATATTAAAGAAGGAGATGGAATGTATATTGCTCCAGAAAAGAGAGTGAAAATTTGGTAAAATAAATTTTAGATACCAAACCGCAAATTCAATTATTTTTAAAATATAAATAATTGAATTTGCGGTTTTTTTATGGAATAATTTTAAACTTATATTTTAGTATAGTTTGAACTTTATCACTTAAAATAGTTTTGCCCATAGATGGTTTTGAATAATCAAATTCAGGTAAAGGTAAATTTTGATCAATTGCTTTTTGAATATAATATTCTTTTCGTGAAGGATGATAAGGCGCAACTCCGTTAAATAGTTCTCCCCAACAATTCAATTTTATTACAGTTTTAATCATACCAATACAATCTTTTTGATGAATCAAATTTATAGGTGCGTAAGGGTTTTCAATATTTTTGCGTCCTGATAAAAATTTAATCGGATTTCGATCCTCACCTATCAAACCTCCAAAACGTATGATTGTAGTTTCAAAATTTGAATTTTCTAATAATAACTTTTCAGTTTCCAAAAGTTGTTTACCACTTTCTGTTTCAGGAACAGCTATAGAATTTTCAGTAACAACCCTATTTTTATCACTATAAACCGATGTTGAACTTATAAAAATAACTTTTTTAACCGATGATTTTTCGATATTTGGAATACAATTATGGATTTTTTGCACAAAATTTTCTTTATAATCGCCTCTTAATTTTGGAGGAATATTTATAATTAAAATTTCGGAATCTTTGAGAAACAAATCGAATTCCTCTTGCATCAAATTTGACTGAGAATCCTTTTTATCTTCTAGTAAAATTTGAAATGGCTTTATATTAGATGATTTTAAAACAGTAAGTTTTTCAAATGTTGTAGTTGAACCATTTACTTTAAAACCATCAGATAATAATGATTTTGCAAGTGGAAACCCAAGCCAACCGCAACCAAGAATACTTAACTGTTTCATTTGTACTCTATTTATTCAAAAACAACTTTACTTTCCAAATCATTAACTTCCATCGAGACGTGTTTGCCTAAAATCAAGGCATGATTATCAGCCATGTGACCCGCCGGAAAGTTATAAATTGTTGGAATATTATATTTTTTGGTTATATCATCTATAATTTCAAATACATTTTTTCCCCATGGAATTTCATTATCGTGCATTTTAGTCATACTTCCAACTATAATTCCTTTTAAATTTTCTAAGCATCCGTTACGTTTTAAATTTATCATCATTCTATCAATATGATATAAATATTCATCTAAATCTTCAATAAAAAGAATTTTATCATTACAATCTATTGCCGATGAAGAACCGAGTAAACTGTATAAAATAGACAAATTTCCGCCTACTAAAATTCCGTTTGCATTTCCATAACGATTCATTTGATCACAAGGAACTGTGTATTCTAAAGGTTCTCCAAACAATGCTTTACGCAAACTTTCTTTAGCTTCTTCGGTTGCTTTTGAACTTACAGGCATAATTCCGTGAATAGATGCAAAACCCATAGTATTTAAATGACTGTGCAAAACGGTAACATCGCTAAAACCTATCACCCATTTTGGTGATTGTTTAAATTTAGTAAAATCTAATAAATCAATCATTCTTACCGTTCCATAACCGCCCCGAACACACCAAATGGCTTTAATATTTGGATTGTCTAGTTGGGTTTGAAAATCAGAAGCTCGTTGTTCATCTATTCCTGCAAGTTGATTATTGTCTAATCCTATTGTGTTGCCAATTACAACTTCTAATCCCCAATTTTTGAGCCATGAGATTGCAGGTTGTAGATTGTCTTCAATATTTTTACGAGCCGTTGCTACTATAGCTATCGTGTCGCCTTTTTTTAAGTACGGTGGAATTATCATCTTTTTTTGAGCTTGAAGATTTGTTGAGAGTACACAAAATAGAATAAAGAAAATAGATTTTTTCATTGAAATTTGATGTCGTGGCAAATTTAATAATTTTTATGCCAGACTGTACCATAAGTAAGTCCTAAACTAACAAAAGTTTTGGATTTATTGCCCTATAATTTGAAACCTATACTTGGTGCAAATGCTGTGGGATTTCCTATTGGGATTACATCCTAAACTATTCTGAAAGGTTTTTTGAGCGTTAAACCTCTTTCTATTTATTTGAAAGAGGTACGCTTAAATGATGTGATTTTTTGAAGGTGTACTTGTTGTATTGATTATACGTTGTTGTTTCTCTCGTTAGATAAGCCATTCCGATGGAGTTACCCACTTCTGTTTCTGAGAAAATGTTCTGTGCTTTGCGAGATTGCGGATAAAATTTGGCTTTACCTTTAGGTTAGTACTGAACTTTATAGCTATGCCAAAACTTTAAATTAAACACTTATCTCGCAATCTTGGAAAACGCGTATTGACAGCAGTCTTGTTATTTTTATTACAATTTTCCGTGTATTACTTTTTCTTCCGCCTATTGTTTTTTCTTCCGTGTGTCAAGGTGAAGCTTCCGTGTGTCTAGGTGAAGCTACCGTATGTCTAGGTGGAGCTTCCGTGTGTCAGGGTGGAGCTTCCGTGTGTCAAGGTGAAGCTTCCGCCTATCACTCTTTAGCTTCCGTAGGGTGCTTTTGGCTTATTACCCTTTTTATGGAAATGGTTGACTTTCTAAAGTAAAGCTATTAATATCAAATCTTCCATCAATAATTGTTATGAACTCATTTGGATTATCATATCTTACAAACTTGCCTGAAAAATTGCCAGAAATTATCCCGTTGTCATGTCTTTTAAGATTCATAATTCCTTGATCTTCTACAGAGCCATAATAAGCATAATTATCGATAGCATAATCATAAATTTTAAAGAAAATATTATTAAATGGTACGCTATCTACTTGGTCATGGAAATTGCTTTGTTTTAACGGATATGGTCCTATTGCAGATAAATTTTCTATATGAATTGTCATTTTAAAACCAACAGAACTTGCGCCATCTACAATAATTATTTCAGTGTAATTATAATTGTTATCGTGTAACCCTGATAATCTCATTCCTTTAGGAGTGGCGCCACCCACATTTGTCCCAATAGGGTCACGAGGCACGTACACTTTGCCATTAATTGTTACGCCAAAAGTGTTTGCACCCACTTGAGTTTCTGGAGGTAGTAACTTACTGGAGCTGTCTTTTGAGCAAGAAGCTAATATGACAAACAAGAGAAGAATTGTTGATTTCATAGTTTAAGAATTTTAAGTAAATTAATTCTATTTTATAAAAGTAAGAAAAGTAATTGGTTATGAATAAATTAATGAACGTTAATGTTTTGGGGTAAACTTATTATAAGACTAGAAACCAATCCTTCCTATATTGAGGATAGAAAATAGGGGAATAAAAAGGGGTACCAAATAGATTTTTCTAATAATTTGATGTCGTAGGGACTTTAAT